>NZ_JBICJS010000116.1:0-358 GCF_043103305.1 Pseudomonas sp. YQ_5
TTCGCTCGCCACTACTAAGGGAATCTCGGTTGATTTCTTTTCCTCAGGGTACTTAGATGTTTCAGTTCCCCTGGTTCGCCTCTTGCACCTATGTATTCAGTACAAGATACTCAGCTTATGCTGAGTGGGTTCCCCCATTCAGAGATCTCTGGATCACAGTCTGTTTGCCGACTCCCCAAAGCTTATCGCAGGCTACCACGTCTTTCATCGCCTCTGACTGCCAAGGCATCCACCGTATGCGCTTCTTCACTTGACCATATAACCCCAAGCAATCTGGTTATACTGTGAAGACGACATTCGCCGAAAATTCGTACGTTGCTCTTTCGAGCAGAACTCACAAATTTTACCTTAGCCTGAT
>NZ_JBICJS010000117.1:0-5531 GCF_043103305.1 Pseudomonas sp. YQ_5
TTGCAACGCGCAGCGCCAAGCTTCAGGCGGAGATCTCCAATAGGCAGTTTGCGGATTGGTTGGCGAAGAATGAGCAGAAGATTCTGGCGCAGCCTGAGTTGCAGATCAAAGGCGTCAGTTCAGTTGAGACCCTAGCGCGTGAAACTGAGATGCGTGATTTTTACGCCAAGCAGGATCCTACATTCACTTCAGTGGAAAATAAACGACAAAAAGCCAAAACATTTGAGCCCAAGGGTTTAAGCACCCAAACAGTTCAAGAGTATTTGGCTAGCGAGGAAGGGAGAAAATATTTCGCTAAAATTATAGCAGCAGCTCCTGATACATCGCCTGATGTTCTCATTGAGAGAGCTTTTAGCCAAATCGCATCAGGCAGTACCATACCGGTGACCACACACATAACACCCCCCCTTGTGAAAACTGTACCTATTGGCGAAAAGGGCGTTTCTGATTTCTCACCTTTTTTTACCACCATGGATGAATTAAAAGCGGCTGCAAAATCTGGAAGAACCCTAGCGGACTCACTTGGCTTACCCGTCATTAGCGAAAACTCGAGATACTCTATATTTGAGATCACCCCACTCCAGCCTACTGAGGTTTTTATGAGCAAAGTAGCACCAACGGTGGAGTTTGGAGGTAATATCACGAGAGCTGGAGGGGCGTCCCAATACCTGGTGCCTAACAGACAAGAGTGGTCTGCTGCGAAACTCATAGGCGAAATCGATAACTAGGAATCATCATGGACATTCTGGCTTTAAAAAAAGCGGCAGTAGAACTACGAAAAAATCTCGAGCTACACAAGAAAACAGAGCCAGCAGCGCTATATTTATACGAACAATTGGAGCATTTAATATCCGCAGCTGAGCGGGGCGAAATTAGCACTCCAGTTGAGGCTAGGGACGTACCAGGTAGTAAAATTATGGATGAGTCAAATCTCAGAAAATACAAAGAGCTTTCGGAAGCTTATAGCACCTTCTACATCGAGCTTATTGGAATCCGAAATTCAGAAACATACAAAATGATGGAAGACATGATTAGAGAAGCTCGAAAGGAGGAGTAAAAACCAGGATGTCTGTTACGCAGTTTCTTAGCTGGCGTGCCCCCTGCATGCGCGCTGACTGAATGCGCGCCTTCACCAAGGACTGTGATGTGTAAATGGATCTTCTAGTACTCTCGACACCATGTCGGCATTTCTAATGCCGATCATGGTATAGAGGTACTTGTGCAGATGCCAACCATCCGCACCATGAAAAACGCCATTAATGACACAGTAAAAGTAACTATCTATCTTTATTTTTTACAACTAGATCAGATAGTTACGAATACCCCCTACTCCCACTCGATGGTCGCCGGCGGCTTGCTCGACACGTCGTAGGTAACGCGCGAGATACCGTCGATTTCGTTGATGATACGACCGCTGACAGTTTCCAGCAGCTCGTACGGCAGGTGTGCCCAACGCGCGGTCATGAAGTCCACGGTCTCGACGGCACGCAGGGCGACAACCCAGGCGTAGCGACGGCCGTCGCCGACGACGCCGACCGACTTGACCGGCTGGAATACCACGAATGCCTGGCTGGTCTTGTGGTACCAGTCGGCCTTGCGCAGCTCTTCGATGAAGATGTGGTCGGCGCGACGCAGGATGTCGGCGTATTCCTTCTTCACTTCACCAAGGATACGCACGCCCAGGCCCGGGCCCGGGAACGGGTGGCGGTAGACCATGTCGTATGGCAGGCCCAGCTCCAGGCCGATCTTGCGCACTTCGTCCTTGAACAGTTCACGCAGCGGCTCGACCAGCTTGAGGTTCATCTCCTCGGGCAGGCCGCCGACGTTGTGGTGCGACTTGATCACGTGAGCCTTGCCGCTCTTGGCGCCAGCCGACTCGATCACGTCCGGGTAGATGGTGCCCTGGGCGAGGAACTGGATGTTTTCCAGCTTGCTGGCTTCGGCATCGAACACATCAATGAAGGTGCGGCCGATGATCTTGCGCTTCTTCTCCGGGTCGGCTTCGCCGGCCAGGTTGTCGAGGAACTGCTTTTCAGCGTCGGCGCGGATTACCTTGACGCCCATGTTCTCTTTGAACATGGCCATCACCTGGTCGCCTTCGTGCAGGCGCAGCAGGCCGTTGTCGACGAATACGCAGGTCAGCTGATCGCCGATGGCACGGTGTAGCAGCGCGGCAACCACCGAGCTGTCGACGCCGCCGGACAGGCCCAGCAGAACGTTGGCCGAACCGACTTGCGCACGCACCTGGGCGATGGCGTCTTCAACGATGTTGGACGCCGTCCACAGGGCTTCACAGCCGCAGATGTCCTGCACGAAACGGGACAGGATGCGACCACCTTGCTTGGTGTGGGTCACTTCGGGGTGGAACTGCACGCCGTAGTAGCCGCGGGCGTCGTCGTACATACCGGCGATCGGGCAGCTTGGGGTGCTGGCCAGAATGCTGAAGTTGGAAGGCATCTGGGTGACCTTGTCACCGTGGCTCATCCACACGTCCAGGCCCAGCACGCCATCGTCGTCAACGTGGTCTTCGATGCCGTCGAGCAGGCGGCTCTTGCCGACAACGTCCACGCGGGCATAACCGAACTCACGCAGGTCGGAACCTTCTACCTTGCCGCCCATCTGCTCGGCCATGGTCTGCATGCCGTAGCAGATACCCAGCACAGGCACATTCAGGTCAAACACGGCTTGCGGAGCGCGCGGGCTGTTGGCTTCGTGGACCGACTCGGGGCCGCCGGCAAGGATGATGCCGCGCGGGTTGAATTCGCGGATCGCTTCATCGTCCATGTCGAACGGGTGCAGTTCGCAGTACACGCCGATTTCGCGCACGCGGCGGGCGATCAGCTGGGTGTACTGGGAACCGAAATCGAGGATCAGGATGCGGTGAGCGTGAATGTCGAGGGCCATGACTCAATCTCGTCAGTGGAAATCGGAAACGACGCGGGGCTGTCATGACAGCCCCGCTTTATGTTGTAGCTGGAAGCCTCAGCCTACGCGGTAGTTAGGGGCTTCTTTGGTGATTTGCACGTCGTGCACGTGGGATTCGGCCATGCCGGCACCGGTGATACGCACGAACTCCGGCTTGGTGCGCATTTCTTCGATGGTTGCGCTGCCGGTGTAGCCCATGGACGAACGCAGGCCGCCCATCAGCTGGTGGATGATCGCGGCCAGGGCACCTTTGTAAGGAACGCGGCCTTCGATGCCTTCCGGTACCAGCTTCTCGGCGCCGGCCGAGGAGTCCTGGAAGTAACGGTCGGACGAGCCTTGCGCCTGTGCCATGGCACCCAGCGAGCCCATGCCGCGGTAAGCCTTGTAGGAACGGCCCTGGAACAGTTCGACTTCACCCGGGGCCTCTTCGGTACCGGCGAACATCGAACCCATCATCACGCAGGAAGCACCGGCAACGATGGCCTTGGACAGGTCACCGGAGAAGCGGATACCGCCGTCAGCGATCAGTGGCACGCCAGTGCCTTCCAGTGCTGCGGCAACGTTGGCGATGGCGCTGATTTGCGGCACGCCGACACCGGCAACGATACGAGTGGTGCAGATAGAGCCAGGGCCGATACCGACCTTGACCGCATCGGCACCCGCTTCGGCCAGGGCCTTGGCGGCAGCGCCGGTGGCGATGTTGCCGCCGATCACCTGCACTTGCGGGTAGGTTTCTTTCACCCAGCGTACGCGGTCGATCACACCTTTGGAGTGGCCGTGGGCAGTGTCGACGACGACAACATCAACGCCAGCCGCCACCAGCGCAGCAACGCGCTCGCCGGTGTCCTTGCCGGTGCCGACGGCGGCGCCGACGCGCAGGCGACCCTGGTCGTCCTTGCTGGCCAGCGGGTAGGCCTTGGCCTTTTCGATGTCCTTGACGGTCATCATGCCCTTGAGGCTGAACTTGTCGTCAACGATCAGGACTTTTTCCAGACGATGCTTGTGCAGCAGCTCGCGAACTTCATTTTTGTCGGCGCCTTCGCGGACGGTGACCAGACGCTCTTTCGGCGTCATCACGTCGCGGACCTTGGCGTCCAGACGATTTTCGAAGCGCACGTCACGGGAGGTGACGATGCCGACCAGGTCGCCGTTCGCCAGCACCGGCACACCCGAGATGTTGTTCAGGCGGGTCAGCTCGAACAGGTCGCGCACAGTGGCATCGGCGTCGATGGTGATCGGGTCCTTGACCACGCCAGCCTCGAACTTCTTGACCTTGCGCACTTCGCCGGCCTGTTGTTCGATGGTCATGTTCTTGTGGATGATGCCGATACCGCCTTCCTGTGCCATGGCAATGGCCAGACGCGCTTCGGTCACGGTATCCATGGCAGCGGAAACCAGCGGAATGTTCAGCTCGATGCCACGGGTCAAACGGGTCTTGAGACTGACTTCATTGGGCAGTACCTCGGAATAGCCAGGTACAAGGAGGATATCGTCGAAGGTCAGGGCTTCTTGGCTGATACGCAGCATCGCGGGGGCTCCCGGGCGGGAAAAATGGAAGCGCGCCATTATACTCATGCATGGCGCGCCGCTCAATGCAAAATAAGGGCCTTCGGTCAGGCTTGTGGCAGTTTTACCTGCACCACGGCCACCGGCTGGTCGAGCCAGTCGGCGAAGCTGTCGAGAAAGGCCTGGGTGAAACCAGCCTCGCCCCAGTTGTTGAAGATGAACCCCAGGTTGGAAAAGGCACATGGCTGCAGGTAAATGAAGCCATTGATGTCATCTTCGAAGCCGCACAGTGGGCAGGTAAAGTTGTCGCTCACTGCCGGCATCCACTCTTCCAGGCTTTCGAACAACGGCTCGCCTACCTCGCGCCGGCACTCCGGGCAACCGGCTTCTTCGAGGAAGCCTTCGGTGGGGGTGTAGATGCAGCGCTTGAGCATCACTTCCAGGCCGTTGACCGGCTCGCCGAAGGGCAGTTTTTCCGGGTGCAGGGCCACTTTGCGCGCCCCTGCCGCCAGGGCATGGCCCATGCGGTTGCCGGTGCGACCGCAGGTGGTCAGTTGCTCCTCGACGACTTTTTCGCGCACCAGCCAGCGCAGGATGGCGCGGGAGCGGGCTTCATGCACCGGGACGGTAGACAGCTTTGGAACGATGATGCTCTGGGTGTTCATGAACGGGACAAGCCTGAGAAACGCCGGTAATGACGCAATTCTACCGCTCAGGCGCTCAGGTAGCGACCAATCAACGCCAGGCCGCTGGCCAGCACCAGCAAGGTGACCAGGCGTACGAACGCTTCGCGGGATAACCGGTGGGTCAACCGACGCCCTACCCACAGGCCAGTGAACATGACAGGCAGCAGGCAGGCGATGCCGAAGACAATGTAGGCCCCAGCGATGGCCATGAGGAGAGCTGAGCGAGCATCGTGCCGAGTTCCTGGGTAGTCCTTGTATTCGTCGCAGGATTGCGCCGGGGCAAACAGGTGCATGTCTTGGGGTTTTTGGTGCCTGTGAGATCGAGCGCCGCCCGCGCGGCGCATCGCGAGCTGCGCTCGCTCCTACGTTTGTTTCGGGCCAGTCACGCCTGTTACAGGCGCGCGCGACCGCCTT
>NZ_JBICJS010000118.1:0-854 GCF_043103305.1 Pseudomonas sp. YQ_5
TTGCAGCGTCGCGTCGAAGACAAGCGAGTGCTTAGGCTGATCCGCCGCTACCTTGAAGCTGGGGCCATGTCGGGCGGTATCGTCAGCCAACGGCAAGAGGGGACACCGCAAGGCGGCCCGCTCTCGCCGTTGCTGTCGAATATCCTTCTGGATGAGCTCGACCGCGAATTGGAACGGCGGGGTCATCGCTTCGTGCGCTACGCCGATGATGCGAACATTTATGTGCGCAGTCCTCGGGCGGGCGAGCGGGTGTTGGCCAGTATCGAGCGCTTCCTGTGCCATCGTTTGAAACTGACGGTGAACCGGAAGAAGAGCCAAGTAGCAGGGGCTTGGAAGTGTGACTACTTGGGTTACGGGATGAGCAGGCACCAGCAACCAAGGCTGCGTGTGGCAACGATGAGCTTGGGGCGTTTACGCGACCGGCTCAGAATATTGCTGCGGAGTGTAAGGGCCCGCAAAGTGGCGACTGTCATTGAGCGAATCAACCCTGTCCTGCGAGGCTGGGCTGGCTACTTCAAGCTCAGCCAGAGCAAACGCCCACTTGAGAAATTGGATGGTTGGGTCAGGCATAAACTTCGCTGCGTCATCTGGCGTCAATGGAAACGGCCCTCAACGAGGGCGCGCAACCTGATGCGCCTGGGCCTGAGCGAAGAACGTGCCTGTAAATCGGCCTTTAATGGCCGAGGCCCGTGGTGGAACTCGGGAGCATCTCATGTGAATCAGGCGCTACCGAAGAGGCTATGGGATAGGTTCGGACTGGTCTCGATACTGGATACGATAAACCGGCTTAGCCGTATAACCTGAACCGCCGTGTACGGAACCGTACGCACGGTGGTGTGAGAGGACGGCGGCTG
>NZ_JBICJS010000119.1:0-763 GCF_043103305.1 Pseudomonas sp. YQ_5
TTTCAGTGATCAACCCCAAGAGCTTTCACAATTTCGCCAAACTGATGCTGGTGAACAGCAAGACCGATGCAATAGATGCTCAGTTGCTGTCCGAGTACGGCGAGCGTATGACACCGCGCTTGTGGACGCCTCCAAGCCCTGTGCAGCTTGAGCTGAGGGCTCTGGGCCGGCACATCAACCGTTTGGTGGGACACCGTACCAGGGCGAAGAACGAACTCCATGCGCTGCAGGCGACCTCTACGACCGTGTCGATGCTGATCGAAGATCAAGAAGAAGCCATTGCTTCACTGGATAATCGAATTGAACGCTTTCGTAAGGCTGGCCGCGAGATGGTCGCCCAGTGTCCGACGCTTACTCGGCAGTACAAGCAGCTGCTCGCAGGCCCAGGAATAGGAGAAGTCTCAGCACTTGCTGCATTGGCTGAGCTGACCACCCTTCCTCAAATGCTCAAGTCCTCGCAGGTAGCTCGTCACGCGGGGCTGGATGTTCGGCAGACACAGTCGGGGACGAGCATTGACAAGCCCGGTCGGCTCGGCAAAAGCGGGAATGCTTATCTGCGGGCAGCCATGTACATGCCTGCCTTGACCGCAGTGCGCTGCGACCCTTATGCGAAGGCTTTTTACGAATCCCTGGTCAGTAGAGGCAAGAAAAAAATGCAGGCTATCGCTGCTGTCATGCGCAAGTATCTGACAGGCATCTGGGCATGCATGCGTGGGGATGTGCCATTTGATACGGTGAAGCTTTTCAGCTCTGAACACCTCGG
>NZ_JBICJS010000120.1:0-133911 GCF_043103305.1 Pseudomonas sp. YQ_5
TTTCGTCTCAACCGAGGCGCGCATTCTACGCTTTCCTCAGAACCTGTCAAGCGTTTATTTTGAAGTTTTTACTAGCGCTTTCTTTCGAAAGCCAACAACTTCAACAACTTACCGCTTGCCCCGAAGCGTTCATCGCTGCGAGGAGGCGAATAATACGCCCTTTGAAATCAGAGTCAACACCTTGTTCTGAAAAACTTTTCCATCAACGTTTTGCCCCTACCTGGCAACTAATGAAAGCGCAGTGGATCTGTAAAGAAACACACCACGGAGCGTAGCGGCCATGAGCAATGGGCAAAGCGAGAAAACCCCCGGCCTCTCGGCAGATGAAGAGCAGGAGGTCAGCCACAGCCAACCACCGCGGGCGGCACTGCTGCACGAGATCATTCGCTACCAGGGCGACCAGGAACTGGAACGTACACTTGGCGCGTTGTGGTGGTCGGCACTTGCCGCCGGCCTGTCCATGGGGCTGTCGTTGATGGCCATGGGGCTGTTCTACGCCCGCCTGCCGGAAGGCGCTGGTGCCCACGTGATCGCCAGCGTCGGCTATAGCGCGGGCTTTCTGGCCGTGATCCTGGCCCGCCAGCAACTGTTCACCGAAAATACGCTTACCGCCGTGCTGCCCGTCATGACCTCCCCTACGCTGGCCAACTTCGGGCGACTGTTACGTCTCTGGGGCGTGGTGCTACTTGGCAACCTGGCAGGTACCCTGCTGGTCGCCTGGGTGATGCTGGAACTGCCGATCTTCGACAGCAAGACCGATGTGGCTTTCCTGGAGGTGGGCCGCAAGGTAATGAAGAACGACATCAGCCAGATGTTCGCCAAGGGCATCGTCTCAGGCTGGATGATTGCCACCATGGTCTGGATGATCCCTTCAATGGAGCACGCCAAGATCTGGATCATTCTGATGATCACCTACCTGATGGCCCTTGGCGATTTCACTCATATAGTGGTGGGGTCAGTCGAAGTGTCCTACCTGGTGTGGGCTGGCGACGAAACCTGGAGCCGCTTCTGGCTGGAATTTGCACTGCCGACGCTGGCGGGCAACATCATAGGCGGCAGTTTCATCTTCGCCCTGATCAGCCATGCACAGGTGCGCAGTGACAGTGGCAAACCACCCTCGCGGCTTCTAAAGGATGACGAGGCCCTCCCTCCGCGCAGTTCGGACGAGCGCAAGTGATACTCAGCGCACCGCTACGGTTCGCTCCTGCCCCTGGCACAGCGGGACTCACAGGCCGGGCTGCCCCCACTCTGCACGCCATCCGGTGAGTCCAGCCTGGCCGGCCAACATCAGGAGGAACCATAAGGCGCCCCCAAGCAACAGGAAAGCCTTGATGCCCCCTCGGTGATCGAATCAACCGTGAATTGGCTTGCAAGGTCATTTCTCGCCGATGAAGCACTGTTCGACAATATTCATGGGAATTATGCGATGAACGGTACATCAGCGGAAGAATATGAGCATTATGGACAACCGCAACGGCAAAGGGCTTTCATTCGTCAAGCGCATCTACCTGCCGCGTGTCGTCGGCCTGGGAATCGGCCTGTTCACTGTCATGGCGGCCATTGCGCCGCTGTCGCCACCCACCTGGATGTGGCTGCTGGTACTGTTCAACGGTTTGTTGTGGCCGCACGTGGCCTACCTGTGGGCTGCCCGCTCGACAGCGCCCTACCAGGCAGAGCAGCGTAACCTCCTGCTGGACTCGCTGATGGGCGGGTTCTGGGCCGCCGCCATGCACTTCAATCCGCTGCCCAGCGTGACCGTACTGTCGATGATGACGATGAACAACGTCGCCGCCGGCGGAAAGCGCATGGTCTTTCGTGGGGGGCTGGCGCAACTGGCTGGCATGCTCGTCGCTCTCCTGCTGCTTGGCCCTGGCTTGCAATTGACCGCCACGCCCCTGCAGGTCCATGCGTGCCTGCCAATGCTGACGCTGTACCCGCTGACCTTGGGCTGGGTGTGCTACCAGCTTGCGATAAAGCTGGGCGACCACAAGCGCCGCCTGAGCGCCCTGAGCCTCACCGACAGCCTGACCGGGCTGTACAACCACGGCGCCTGGAAGGACCTGCTGCTGCTGAAGTTCCAGGTTTGCAAGCAGCAACAGGGGCACGCGGTGATTGCCCTGATCGACATCGATCACTTCAAGACCATCAACGACACCTTCGGCCATGTGGTCGGTGACTGTGTATTGCGCCAGCTCAGCGCTGAGCTGCGGCGAAGCCTGCGCGAGGGCGACCAGGCCGGACGATACGGCGGCGACGAGTTCTGTGTGATCCTGCCCGAAACCAGCCAAGCTCAGGCCTGCCAAGCCATGGAGCGCCTGCGCGAACGGGTTTCCAGCTACCGCAACCCGCAGCTACCGCACCTGCGCATCAGCCTGAGTATCGGCCTGTCGCCCTTCGAAGCCAACCTCGAGTCCCCCGAGCATTGGCTCGAACAGGCGGACAAGGCGCTGTATATCGCCAAGCACGCTGGCCGCGATCAGGTCAATTTTGCCCCCGGTCAAGCTGCCGCGCTCAGGCTGGCCTATCCTGATTGAACCTCCTTCCTGACTGCCTGGCGGGAGGTTGCCTGAAGGAGCCGCTCGCGCATGGCCAGGACCGCCAAGCTTCCACCCGCTAGCCCCACACCACGCTTTCAGGTGCGCCACCTTATTACCGGTTTCAGCGCAGTGTTCGGCCTGGCCTGCCTGGTCATTCTCGGCGCTCTGTTCAATATCGCTACCACGCTCGACCAGCAGGAACGCCAGCGTAGCGCCTTCCATGCGAACCAGGCGCTGGAACAACGGCTGCTCGCCTCACGCCAGTTTCTGTCCAGCTATGCCGTATGGGATGCAGCCTTCGAGCACCTGGCGGGCCAAGTCGACTGGCAATGGGCCTACGAGGAAAAGAACGTAGGCGAGTCGTTGTACAGCGCCAGCGGCTACGAAGGGGTGTTCGTAGTGGAGAACGGCCGCACCACCTATGCCTTGTTCAAAGGCCAGCCCAGCCAGGCAGGTGCCAACACCTATATAGATACCCCCCTACAGCCGATCATCGAACAGGCCCGCGCGGCGGCAACTTCACGCGAGCAGGTCACCCGTTTCGTATTGTTCAATGGCTGGCCGGCGGCACTCAGTGCAGCTGCTGTGCGCCCGGACCGGGAGGTAACCGACAGCGAGGTGAGCCAAGCGCCAGTGATGCTGTTCATTGATCAGCTCACCGAAAGCAAACTGGCGCAGTTGGGCAACGGCGCTGGCCTGACCGGCATGCACGTGGAAAAGGAGGATATGCAGGATCACAGCCACCTGCGTATAGAGCTGGGCGAAACCGGTTACCATCTGACCTGGAACAGCCCGCTGCCGGGGCGTCAACTGTTGTGGGCAGTGTTGCCGACACTATTGGGCGCACTGCTGATACTTGGGCTGGTGATGCTGTACCTGTTTCGCCATGCCTTGCGCAGTTCCCGAGCGATCGGCCTCACGCTCGTGCACCTGCAACAGAGTAACCAGGCCCTGGAGGCTAGCGAACAGCGTTTCCGCGCGGTGGCCGAGTCGGCGTCCGACTGGATCTGGGAGACCGACCGGCAACAACGCCTGACTTACCTGTCGCAGCGCTTCGCCAACGTCACCGGCTACCCGGTAGACGGCTGGCTGGGTCACCCGCTCAACCAATTGCTGGCCTGCGATACCACGCCGCTGTCACCTTGGCTGGACACCCTGGCTACCGCAGACCCGCAGCAATTGGCCAACCTGCGCTGCACTTACCGCGACCAGAATGGCCAGAACCGCTACTGCCGGATATCCGCCCGTGCTATCTGGCGCAATGGCAAGGCCATCGGTTTTCGGGGTACCGCCAGCGATATCACCGACGAAGTCGATGCCCACGCGCGCATCCAGCACCTTTCGCTGCACGACCCACTGACCGGGCTGGCCAACCGTAACAAGCTCGCCAGGCATTTGGAGCAGGCCTTGCTGCGCGGCAGTGATTCGCCGCCGCTGACCTTGTTGCTGCTGGACCTGGACAACTTCAAGCCGATCAACGACTCGCTCGGTCATGCCGCCGGAGATGCCGTGCTGCAAGAAGTGGCAACGCGCCTGCGTGACACCACCCGCGATGGCGACCTGGTCGCGCGTCTGGGCGGCGACGAGTTCATCCTGGTACTCAACGGCATGGACAACAGCAGCGAGATCGACCGCTTCTGTGCGCGCCTGATCAGCCTGCTGCAGCAACCCATCGTCTTCGACAGCCAGCCTCTGCACATTGGTGCCAGCATTGGCATTGCCCAGACGCGTAATCAGGGCTTCGATGCAGGCGAGCTGATCCGCTGCGCCGACATCGCCCTTTACCAGGCCAAGGCCGATGGAAAGAGCACATGGCGTTACTTCGTTGCCGAAATGAACCAGCAGATCCAGTACCGTCGCCAGTTGGAGAACGACCTGCGCCGGGCCCTGCGCAATCAGGAGTTCGAGTTGCATTACCAGCCGCGCTATCGCCTCGAGGACCTGCGTATCGTCGCAGTCGAGGCCTTGGTGCGCTGGCAGCACCCACAGGAAGGGTTGCTGGGGCCGGACACCTTCATCCCGTTGGCCGAGCAGAGCGACATCATTGTTGCGCTGGGCCGCTGGGTGCTGCGCGAAGCTTGCCGCACTGCCCATGACTGGCCGGCCGATGTGCTGGTTTCGGTCAACCTGTCGCCTGCGCAGTTCTTGCGCAGCGATGTGGTAGCCGACGTACGCGAAACCTTGCTCGACACGGCCTTCCCCGCCCAACGGCTGGAACTGGAAATTACCGAGAACGTAATGCTCAATGACATCGAAGGGGCGCTAGGCACCATGCTGTCGCTCAAGGAGCTCGGCGTGCGCCTGAACATGGATGATTTCGGCACTGGCTATTCTTCGCTGGGCTACCTGCGTACCTACCCGTTCGACAGTATCAAGATCGACAAGCGCTTCATCAGCGGCCTGAACAACAACGGCGGCAGCGACCGCGCAGTGGTCCAGGCCATCATCAACCTGGGCGAGGCGATGGGGCTGACAGTGACAGCCGAAGGCGTGGAAAGCGAACATCAACTCAAGGCGCTGGAAAAGGACCGCTGCCATGAAGTGCAAGGCTATTACCTGAGCAGGCCACTGGACAGCGCAGGGTTGGCGGCGTTGTTGCACCAAACATCCCAAAGCACAGCACAGCCCTAGCAGAAGCAGCCTTGTGCTACTGCGACACAGACCGGGTGTGCTGCTGCAGGCTGCGCTGCGCCACGATCTCGGGCAGATCACACCGGCGCAGGTAGGCGCGCAGCGGTTCACCAATGTTCAAGCGTTCATCCACATGCTGATCCAGCAACAGCGAAAGCCGTTCGCGGCACAGCGCCATGCGCTGTCCTCCTTCAGGCCGCCAGACAAACTCGCTGCAGGGGGTGATACTGGCGTCGGCCACGTCCATGCCAAACGCGTCCTCGGAGAAACGCACGATATGAACACCGCGCTTGCCGTGAAAACCGACAAAGCCCTTTAGCTGATCGGCGGCGTTGCAGATATCCTGGGAAGTGATGGCCATGACGTAACCTCGCAATGAAATCGGAAGATACGCACGCCTGGCGGGAGAGGGGTTGCCTCTGTCGGGCAACTCACAGCGGCAGCCTAACGCAACTGGCGGGCCGTTCGCCAAGTTTTTCGTGTTTGCCCAACGTTGTCGGCGAACTCAAGCGGTACTGCCTTCTCCACACGACCAGGCTGTACCGCTTCAAAAATTTCATTTCTGTCTATTGAGGCAGCACCATCACTGCGGGTCGCGGTCCTCGTGCACCTGCACACTCGCCGTCATCCCCGCACTCAAGGTCAGCCCTTCCGGCACCTGATCCAGGCGAATCCTCACCGGTATGCGCTGGGCCAGCCGCACCCAGTTGAAAGTCGGCTCTACCTCCGGCAGCAACTGGCTGTCCGGATTGCTGTTGCGGTCGGTGATGCCGCGGCTGATGCTTTCCACGTGCCCCTGCATCGGTTCACCCGCACCCATCAGCCACACTTTCACGGTGTCCCCTACGCGAATACGCGGCAGCTTGGTTTCCTCGAAATAGGCCTGGATGTAGAACGTCGAATCATCCACCAGCGCCATCACCGATTCCCCGGTGTTCACATAGTTGCCTTCGGCCAGACGCAAATTGGTGATATGCCCGCTGCGCGGGGCCCGCACTTCACTGCGCGCCAGGTTGATCTTGGCCACCTGCAACTGCGCCTCGGCTTCATGCAACTCGCCACGGGCGATGGCAGCATTGATCTGGGCGTTTTCACGCAACTCGGCACTGATCGCCTCTGGCCCCAGGGCAGTACGCCGGGCTGCTTCACGCTCGCGCAAGCGCAGTTGCTGGGCGCGGGTCTCGGTCACCGCGCTAGCCTGATCGAACGCGGCCTGGAAGCGCTCGCGGTCAATACTCATCAACAGGTCGCCAGCCTTGACCTGCTGGTTGTCATGGACCTTCAGCTCGCGTACCCAGCCAGACACATCAGGCGCTATCACCACCACATCGGCGCGCACACGGGCATCGCGCGTCCATGGGGTGAGCATGTAGTACTGCCACAGCTGGTAGCCGGCCAACACGGCCAGGGCCACCACACACAGGGTCACCAGAGTACGTACGGCCGCACGCATCGAAACACTCCTTTATAAAGTTCCCAGCAGGCGTACCACCAGGAACAACACACAAACGAACAGCGCCGCGTCGAACAGCGCCTCATGCCAGATCCAGCGCCCCAACGGCGTGGCATGCACCACCAGGCGCAGCAGGCCGGTAAGCAGCAGCGCCAACAAGACATAAAGCAGAAACGGGCTGAGCAGCACACCGCCCACTTCCCACTCACGCAAACCCATGGGTGTCCTCCTGCCAGCGGCACCATTTGCCCCAGCTCTTCTGCAATTGCAGCACCGCCCCCTCGGCCAGCCGCAGCGGGTCGCTGGCTGGCAGCCGACGCAACGCTGCAATGAACTGCTCACTGGCAGCATCCAGCCGCTGCCCACGCCCGGCAGCCGGCCCTTTGGCCAACACTGCCTCCACTTGTTGAAGGTACTCGCGCTCGGCCGGCCCCAAAGGGGCCTGGGCGACCGCCAGGCACATGCGCAGGTGCACCAGTTCGTCGCCGATATCCAGCCCGTGTAGGCCGTCATCCCAGCGTTTGCGTTCACCTTCCGGTAATTCACTGGCATGCCTCGCCAGTTGCATCAGCCGGTCAGCCATGCGCCCGCCAAACCAGCTGTCAGCCCCGCGCAGATCGCGCCGAGTCAAGCGCACCAGGTCGTTCTGCGTTGCAGCACGCAAGCGCCGGCCCAGCCAGGCCGGGTGGCGGAACACCAGTAAGCGGAAGGCCATGACCGCTGCCGACACCCCCACCAGCATGGCCAGTGCACTGTTCAGCATGGTCGCCACGCCGAACTGCATGGCGTTGAGCGGCGACACCAGCACAATGAAGTGCAGACAATAGGAAGTGGCCGTAGCCCCGGTACGCGGATGGGCCATACCCAGTGCACCTAGAAACAGCGGCACGCCCATGCCCAGGCAGAGCATGGCGAAACTGCTCCATTGCGGCAGTATGATCTGCCCGACCAGAAACGCCGCCGGTACCGCCAGGAATATCCCGCGCAGGAAGCTCAGGCCGATCTGTGCGCCGTTCTCGCGACTGGCGAACAGGCTGCAGACCACGCAGGTCAATATCAATCCACCCGGGGCAGAAGGCCAGGCCGTGGCCAGCCAGAAGCCACTCATTACCAAAAAGGCCAGCGCGCTGCGCGAGCCGAACAGCAAGGCCAGCGACCAGTCACGGTGCGCGGCCAGCCCCTGGGACACGTCCTTGGGCGCCCTGCCCACCTCCACATCCTCAAGTGCCTGGGTGGCGGCCATGGCATAGTCCAGCAGCAGGGCCATGCGCGCCAGGCAGAAGTGTTCCGCTGAACTGATCTGCTCATCGTGTGCGGCATCCCAGATACGCTGACGCAACAACAACAGGCTGGGCTGGTCGGGTTGATCCAGCAGCGCACGCACTTCCTGCAACCAAGGCGTCAGGTGCTCGACCTCACGCTCATCCAGTTGCCGCCACTGGCGGCGCACCGAACGGGAAATCCGCAGCAGCACCATCAGTTTCTGGCTAAGGCCACGAATGGCACGGGCACGTTGGCGCCCGCGATTGCCCTCGAACCAGGCATGTTCACGTTGGCTGTCGATGGCGACGATGCGTCCCAGGCTTTCCAGCAGGCCTTTGCGCGCCTCGTCCTCTCCGCCCAGCATGGCTCTGGCGGCCTGCAGGCCGTTCTGCCAGGCCTGCCGCGCCTGCCCGCCCAGTTGCTGCTCGACCCGCATGGGCCAGAGCAAGGCACTGCTGGCTGTTGCGCAGAAAATACCCAGGCAGATCTCGGTACAGCGAGCCACGGCCTGGTCGAATACCTGCAGTGGATGGTCGATTGCCGGCAGTGCGATGATCGCTGCGGTGTAGCCGGCCAGCACGAAAGCATAGGCCCAGGCGCTGCGCAACTGGGTGGACGCGGCGGTACACAGGGCCAGCCACAGCGCCAAGGTAAGCAAAAACAGCCAGGGGGTCTGGGCGAACAGGCCGATGAACAGCACCGACATGACTGTGCCGACCAACGTGCCGGCCAACCGCGCCAAGCCTTTCTGCACCACCATGCCCGATAGCGGCTGGGCGACGATGAAAGCAGTCATCAATGCCCAGGAGGGTTGCTCCAGCCCCCAGCGCATTGCCAGCCACAACGCCAGGCCGCCACCGAGCAGGGTCTTGATGGCAAACTTGAGGGCGAGGCTGCTGGGAGCGAACAGGGCCTGAAAGGTGATGGGCACGAGGCGGACCTTGCGGGGAATGGTCTTACTGAAAAGATAGACAATGGTGGGAAGAATAAAGCGGAAACGATTAATTAGCTAGCTAATCATGTTTATTCGATTGCAGATTCGCCGCCGCTGCAAAAGGGGCCGACTCGGGCAATATAAAAAATGCAGGCAAAAAAATGGGCGACCGAAGTCGCCCTAAATGCCTTGCGTGCTCGTGTACCCGGAAGGTCAGCGCGGCTTGCGCTTGTTCGAGTCCTTCCAGATGAAAATGCCCAGACCGGCAAAGAAGGCAACCATCAACCCGACCGTTACCACACCGGCGATAACCACATTGTCGAAGAACATGCTGGCCTCCCCATTCGTTTGCCGTTGTCCGATGGGTGCAAGTTAACCAATGTGGAGGCGCGAAAAATTGATCAGCGTCAATGGCGCCCGGGGCCGGGCACACGAGGGGGGCGCAGGGTTGACCTGCGTCAAGTTTCAACGCTTCTTCGGCTTGCCCTTGGGCTTCTTTTTCTTGGTGGTACTCAATGGCAGGGCCTGCTCGAAAGCATTGCGCATTTCGTTCAGCCGCTTTTCCTTGAGGTCGTGGACGCGCTTGGCGCGTTCGGCCTCGAAATCAATGAGGTTGTCTTGGCTCATGGGGGGGCTCGACGATCAACAGAGAATTGCATGATGAAGCCAGGCGCAGGCGCTGACCAGCCCCCTTATCAGACTTCGATGTCCACCAGCAGCCCTTGGCGTACATGCTCGCCCATCAATGGCGCTACCGGCACGGTGTTGTCGGCATTGACCTCGTCACCCGGGACGGCATCGTAGCGCTCGTGCTCGCCCTTTTGCCGGCGTTGCTGCTGGCGGCGCTGTTCATCGCGCAGCAACAATACCTGCTCTTGCGGGTCGCGCTGGCGCTTGAGGTCAATGGCACTTTCGCCGGATGCAGGCTGCGCCGGCACCACCGGTTTGATGTCTGGGGTTGGTTTGACCGGGTCCTGTTGCGAGGTGACCGGGGCGGCACTGAGCGGAATGATCGGCGGCAGCATGGACGTTCTCCTATGCCCCCTGTATCGGCAGGCGCAGCTTTACCTTGATGTCATGGGCAACATTTACTCGGCTTCGTCACCAGGGTCGTCGTCGCCTGGCGGGCTGGCCTCGCTCCAGGGCCGCTTGTACACCTGCTGCCAAACTGCATCCATATGATCGCGCAATACCTGCGGCGCGGCCTTCAGCGAAGCGCTGTCCTCGCGCTCACCACCGACCGGTTCCTCCCCCGCCGGGGTGATCAGCGACTGGCCGGTAATGGTGTAAATGGCCTGCCCTTCACGCATCTCGAGGGCGATATCATGCGGGTCGATACCGCCGCCGCAGAACGCATGGCTGGCCACCGTTACCTCGGCCACGCCATTCTTGTTCAGGTCGCTGACATCACTGACGTCATTATAGAAGTCCACGTCCAGGTCCAGCCCCGGGCAGGTGGTTTCCTGCTCGATCTGCCAGCGCGCCTTGAAGGTGTCGTTCTCGGCCGTGCGCCCGTACAAGGTGGCCTTGAGCACCACCCTGTCCACTTCCTGTTCGCTTTCAAGGTCGCTGGCCTGACCATCGCTGCGGCTCAGAACCAGCAGCCCTTCTCCATCAACGTCACGAAAGTGCACACTCTTTATCGGCGTCTGCACGCCCAGCACCTCAAGCTGCTCCATCGGGATGGGGGGCAATGTCTCAAAGTTTTTCTGCTCACAGGCGCTCAGCAGCACCAGGCTGCCTACGGCTATCGAAGCGCTGATCCAGCGGTGCTTGGCAGACATGTTGATCCGGAGCCCTCGTCGGCGACCCTGTGCAGAGCGATGAAACGACTAGACTGTGCCTTTCGATACTTTTCGGTGCTATCGGCACTTTGGTCTGATCGGCCGATCCGTTAACATAATCGGCTTTTTCACCGCGGGAGTTCAGGCAGTATGGCGCAGCAGTATCAACCGGGGCAACGCTGGATCAGCGACAGCGAAGCAGAGCTCGGCCTGGGTACCATCCTGGCGCAGGATGGCCGCCTGTTGACCGTGCTCTACCCGGCCACTGGCGACACCCGCCAGTATTCCCTGCGCAACGCGCCGCTGACCCGCGTGCGCTTCTCGCCAGGTGACCAGATCACCCACTTCGAGGGCTGGAAGCTGACAGTGCGCGAGGTCGAGGACATCGACGGGCTGATGGTCTACCACGGCCTGGACGGGCAGAACCAGCCCCGCACCTTGCCCGAAACCCAGTTGTCGAATTTCATTCAGTTCCGCTTGGCCAGCGACCGCCTGTTCGCCGGGCAAATAGACCCACTGTCGTGGTTCAGCCTGCGCTACAACACCCTGCAGCACACCAGCAAGCAGATGCAGTCGGCACTGTGGGGTTTGGGCGGCTGCCGCGCACAGCCCATCGCCCACCAACTGCACATCGCCCGCGAAGTCGCCGACCGCAGCGCCCCGCGCGTTCTGCTGGCCGACGAAGTGGGCCTGGGCAAAACCATCGAAGCCGGCCTGGTCATTCACCGCCAGTTGCTGTCGGGTCGCGCCAGCCGCGTACTGATCCTGGTGCCGGAAAACCTCCAGCACCAGTGGCTGGTGGAAATGCGCCGGCGCTTCAATCTGCAAGTGGCGCTGTTCGACGCCGAGCGCTTCATCGAAAGCGACGCCAGCAACCCGTTCGAGGACGCCCAACTGGCGTTGGTTGCCCTGGAGTGGCTGGTCGACGACGAAAAGGCCCAGGACGCGCTGTTTGCCGCTGGCTGGGACCTGCTGGTAGTCGACGAAGCCCACCACCTGGTCTGGCACGAAGACCAGGTCAGCGCCGAATACGGCCTGGTCGAGCAACTGGCCCAAGTGATCCCGGGCGTACTGCTGCTCACCGCCACCCCCGAGCAGCTTGGCCAGGACAGCCACTTCGCCCGCCTGCGCCTGCTCGATCCCAACCGCTTTCACGACCTGGCCGCTTTCCGCGCCGAGAGCGAGCACTACCGCCCGGTAGCCGAGGCGGTGCAGGAACTGCTCGACGAGGGCCGCCTGTCGCCCAAGGCCCACGCCACCATCCAGGGCTTCCTGGGTGCCGAAGGCGAAGCCCTGCTGGCTGCGGTCAGCGACGGCGACACCCAGGCCAGCGCGCGGCTGATTCGCGAGTTGCTGGATCGCCACGGCACCGGCCGCGTACTGTTCCGTAACACCCGCGCGGCGATTCAGGGCTTCCCCGAGCGCCAGTTGCACCCCTACCCGCTGGCCACGCCCGAGCAGTACCGCGACCTGCCAGCCGGCGAGCACGCCGAGCTGTACCCGGAAGTTGCCTTCCAGGCCCAGGGTGAAGTAGCGGATGACGAGCGCTGGTGGCGTTTCGACCCGCGTGTCGACTGGTTGATCGACACCCTGAAGATGCTCAAACGCACCAAAGTGTTGGTGATCTGCGCCCACGCCGAAACCGCCATGGACCTGGAGGATGCCCTGCGCGTGCGCTCCGGCATCCCGGCCTCGGTGTTCCATGAAGGCATGAGCATCCTTGAGCGCGACCGCGCCGCTGCCTACTTTGCCGATGAAGAGTTCGGCGCCCAGGTACTGATCTGCTCGGAAATCGGCAGCGAAGGCCGCAACTTCCAGTTCGCCCATCACCTGGTGATGTTCGACCTGCCAGCGCACCCCGATCTGCTCGAGCAGCGCATCGGCCGCCTTGACCGGATCGGCCAAAAGCACACTATCCAGTTGCACATCCCGTACCTGCAGGACAGCCCGCAAGAGCGCCTGTTCCAGTGGTACCACGAAGGCCTCAACGCCTTCCTCAACACCTGCCCCACCGGCAATGCCCTGCAGCACCAGTTTGGCCCGCGCCTGCTGCCGCTGCTCGAAGGCGGCGATCACAAGGCCTGGGATACCCTGGTGGCCGACGCCCGCGGCGAGCGCGAGCGACTGGAAGCCGAACTGCACACTGGCCGTGACCGTCTGCTGGAGCTCAACTCCGGCGGTGCCGGCGAAGGTCAGGCGCTGGTCGAGGCCATTCTCGAACAGGACGACCAGTTTGCCCTGCCGATCTACATGGAAACCCTGTTCGACGCCTTCGGCATCGACAGCGAAGACCATTCGGAGAACGCACTGATCCTCAAGCCGAGCGAGAAGATGCTGGATGCCAGCTTCCCGCTGGGTGACGATGAAGGTGTGACCATCACCTACGACCGTGGCCAGGCGCTGTCGCGCGAGGACATGCAGTTCCTTACCTGGGAGCACCCGATGGTGCAGGGCGGCATGGATCTGGTGCTGTCAGGCTCGATGGGCAACACCGCCGTGGCGTTGATCAAGAACAAAGCGCTCAAACCAGGCACTGTACTGCTCGAACTGCTATTCGTCAGCGAGGTGGTGGCACCCCGCAGCCTGCAACTGGGCCGCTACCTGCCGCCGGCGGCACTGCGCTGCCTGCTCGATGCCAACGGCAACGACCTGGCGTCACGCGTGGCCTTCGAAACCCTGAACGACCAGCTCGAGAGCGTACCGCGCGCCAGCGCCAACAAGTTCGTCCAGGCCCAGCGCGATGTGCTGGCCAAGCGTATCAGTGGCGGCGAAGAGAAGATTCTGCCAACCCACATTGAGCGCGTGGCCGAAGCCCAGCGCCGCCTGGCAGCCGAGGCTGACGAGGAGTTGGCGCGCCTGGTAGCGTTGCAAGCGGTCAACCCGAGCGTACGTGACAGCGAAATCGACGCCCTGCGCAAGCAGCGCGAAGATGGCCTGGCGATGCTGGATAAAGCCGCCCTGCGCCTTGAAGCCATTCGCGTGCTGGTGGCTGGCTAAGACACATCAGGCCCGCTGCCCTTGAGGGGGCGGGCAGGCCCGCGAACACCTACGAAGCCGGTGACATCCACCGTGCTGGATGCTTCGCGGGTACCCCCGCGCCCCTAAGGCAAGCAATATTCCTGACTGCGATTACTGTAATAACCAAATCGTAGAAGTCATTGTGCCATTAGTCAGGAAGGCTTAAATAGTCCTTCCTATACTGCCTCTGGGCAGTCTGCACGGGTTGTAGCGCAGACGAGTGAAGACTCGACCAAGAGGCATTCCATGGAATGGCTGGGGCTACAACTGTTCGCCGATCTTCCCGCAACCGGGCGTATCGTCATCGACTGCCGTCATGAACCGCTCCTGGTTCTGCTCGCCTATTTCGTTGCTTGCGCGGCCTGTTTCGCCACCCTCGACATGGCCGAACGCCAGTCCCACAGCGACGACCCCACCGCCCACCGGCAATGGAACATGCTTGGAGCCTGCTGCCTGGCAGGCGGCATATGGGCCATGCACTTCATCAGCATGCTGGCCTTTCGGGCTCCGGTAGAAGTGCACTACGACCCATCCCTGACCATTCTTTCGCTACTCATCGCACTGGGCGTGGCCTGGCTGGCCATGCACAGCCTGGAACGAAGCAAGATGCGTGCGCCCCACTTTGTGCCAAGCGCAGCGCTGATCGGGCTGGGCATCATCCTCATGCATTTTGTCGGCATGGCCGCGATGGAAACGGGGGCCCGCCAGTACTACCAGACCGGCTTGCTACTTGCCTCTGCCGCCATTGCCCTGCTTACCGCCCTGACCGCGCTGTACCTGGCCCGCTACTTGCGCAATGGCAGCGGCACCCTGTACCAGACCATGAAATACGGCGCCAGCCTGCTGATGGCCGGCGGCATTGTCGCCACTCATTTCACCGCGATGTCGGCCATGACCCTGGTTATCCCTGCCGATACCGCACTGCGCCTGCCGTCTGGCGACAACAGCCTGCAGCTGGGACTGGGCATTGGCTTCATCACCCTGCTGATCAGTGGCGCCAGCATCAGCGCCGCACTGGCCGACAAGAAGTTGCAAAGCAAGGAGCACGACCTGCGCCGGGTCAGCGTACTGCTCAGCCAACTGGACCAGGCCCGCGCTTCGCTGCAGCAGGCGGCGAACTACGATGCCCTGACCAACCTGCTCAACCGCCGTGGGTTCAACCAGGTATTCGCCGATTGCCTGGTCGAACATCAGGCCAGCGCGAACCGCCTGGCCGTGATGTTCCTCGATATCGACCATTTCAAGCGCATCAACGACAGCCTCGGCCACGACGCCGGTGACGAACTGCTCAAGGTGATCGCCAACCACATCAAGGCTGCTACCCGCAGCCACGACCTGGTTGCACGCTTTGGTGGCGACGAGTTCTGTGTGGTCACCAGCCTGAACAGCCGCGACGAAGCCCGACACCTGGCCCAGCGCATCATGCAACGGATGAAAGAACCCATCGACCTTGGCGGGCGACGCATGGTCATGACCACCAGCATTGGTATAAGCATCTTCCCGGACGATGGCGGCACAGCCGAAGAGCTGCTCAAGCATGCCGACCTGGCCCTCTACCAATCCAAGGACAACGGCCGCAACAGCCTGAATTTCTTCAACGACAGCCTGAAGGCCCGCGCGTCGATCGCCTTGCAACTGGAAGAAGAGCTGCGCCTGGCCCTGCTCGAAGAACGCGGGCTGTGTGTGCACTACCAGCCGATCTTCGACCTGCGCAATGGGCAAGTGGCCAAACTGGAAGCGCTGGTACGCTGGCAGCATCCTCAACACGGCCTGCTCGGGCCCGACCGCTTTGTCGGCATTGCCGAAGCCAACGGCCTGATCATCGACCTGGACCTGTGGGTGCTGCGCCACGCCTGTGTCGACCTGGCACTCTTGCAGCGCCACGGCTATGGCAAGGTCAAGGTCACGGTCAATTGCTCGGCAGTCACCCTCAGCCACGATGAACTGCCCAACGAAGTTGAAAAGGCGCTGTTCCACGCCGGCCTTGCGCCGCACCACTTGGAGCTGGAGGTGACCGAGAACGCCCTGGTGGGCGATATCCAGCGCACGGTCAGCCTGCTCAAACGCGTCCGGGCCTTGGGGGTGGCACTTTCGATCGACGATTTTGGTACCGGCTACTCGTCACTGGCCTACCTCAAGCGCCTGCCGCTGGATGTGCTGAAGATCGACCGCACCTTCCTGCAGGATGTACCAGGCAACCAGAAAGACCGCGAAATTGTCCAGGCAATCATCGCCATGGCGCATACCCTGCACCTGCAGGTAGTCAGCGAGGGCGTGGAAACCGCCGAACAGCAGGCATTCCTGGAAAGCCATGGCTGCGACTACCTGCAGGGCTACCTGTTGGGGCGCCCCGTTCCGCTGACCGAGTTGCGGCCACTGCTAGAGCGGTCGCAGCACCAGAGCCGCCGGATTACACCTTGTTGCGATACAGCTCTACCAGGGTCGCCGGATCTTTTTGCAGGTAACCCTGGCTACCGTGCAGCCGCATCAGTTGCGCGGCAAGGCCACTGAGTGGCGTTGCCGAGCCTTGCTCGCGGGAAAACTTGACCGCGCCATCAAGGTCCTTGAGCAGCGTGCGTACGTGCCACTTGATTGGCTCGAAGCGGCTCTCTGCCATTTGCGGCGCAAGAATCTGCAATGGCTTGGAATCGGCAAAACCACCGGCCAGCGCTTCAGCGATCAGCGTCGCGTCCACGCCCGACTGTTCGGCCAGTGCCACCACCTCTGCAATTACCAGGGCATTGCACGCTACGATCATCTGGTTGCAAGCCTTGGTCACCTGGCCAGCGCCTACTGCCCCCATATGTGTCACGCGCTGACCAAGCACCTGCAGTACCGGGCGCGCACGCTGCAAGTCGGCCGCTTCACCGCCAACCATGATCGCCAGCGTGCCCGCCTCGGCACCGGGGGTACCGCCAGATACCGGTGCATCCAGCCAGGCCATGCCGCACAGTGCTGCCAGTTCGGCAGCCATTTCACGGGTGGCGGTGGGTTCCAGGCTGGAGAAATCGATCAGCAACTGGCCGCTGCGACCGCCCTGGGCAACGCCTTGCTCGCCGAACACCACTTCACGCACCACCGCCGTGTCGGCCAGGCAGAGTAGAACCATGTCGCTGTCACGGCACAATTCGGCCGGGCTGCCGGCCAGGCGCGCGCCAGCAGCGACCAGGGCGGCGCACTTGTCCGGGCTGCGGTTCCAAACCGTGAGCGGATAACCCGCTGCCAGCAGGCGGCGGCACATGGGCAGGCCCATCAGGCCGATGCCGGCGAATCCAAGCGAAGGTCGTGCAGTGCTCATCGATAAACTCCTGACTGATTGGAACATTTCCCAGGCTGGCGACGGTCCCGGTGGCGCCTGGCAGAACGATGGCCACATTACGCATCCCGTAAACTGTTACCGCCACGCCGAATTGTTACTTCCCTCTACCCGCCTTGATTACTTTCAAGCACCAAAACGGAGCTGATGCGTACTTTTGCGCACCAAAAAAGATCACGCCTCTTCCTGGCACTTCACCTGAATCACGATGAACGGTGAAACCACCACCGCCCAGATCTCTGGGTCGCGGCTTTGCAGGTCCAATGCCTGCTCGGCCGACACCGGCCCAACAGTGCCATCACTACGCCACTTGGCGAAGATCTCGCTGCGATTCTCGGCCATCGCCTCGGCAACGGCGATCAGGTCAAGGCTGGGGTCGACCCAAATCAGGTCACCCTTGGCCCAAAAACGCTCCAGCGCCTTCCACTCGATGATTGCCGTCTCGCCAAGCAATTTGGCATAGAGGGTGCTTGTTTGATCAGTCATGGGTGGTATCCGCAAAAAATCGGTCAATAAAAAGGCCGGCATTTTTGCAGAAAAACCCGGTTTCAAATATGTAATTTGGTCGATTGGCCCCGAAGTTGTGGGACGGGGCCGCAGATGCAGGCAGTTTGATGGCGCCTTTCTGTATCTTTCTGTCGATCAAGCGACAACGCAGGAAAGACGCACTTTTCGACCGCTTTTCAAGCGCTCGAACAGCGCTCTACACTGTACCGGTACAGTTCCGGGACATGTTCCGGGGGAAGGTGGGCTAGCGCGTTGGCATGGCCACGCCGCAAATCCCGCCCGGTCTGTAGCCCTGGCCGCCAGGACTATAAGAATTACAACAGAATGAGTGGAGCACTATGATCAAGATTTCCAAGCTGTTCGCCGCAATGGTTCTGGCCGGGGTAGCCAGCCATTCGTTTGCCGCCGATACCATCAAGATCGGGATTGCAGGTCCCAAGACCGGCCCTGTCACCCAGTATGGCGACATGCAGTTCATCGGCGCCAAGCAAGCCATCAAGGATATCAACGCCGCAGGCGGCGTAGATGGCAAGATGCTCGAAGCCAAGGAATACGACGATGCCTGCGACCCTAAACAGGCCGTGGCAGTCGCCAACAAAGTGGTCAACGACGGCGTCAAGTTCGTGGTCGGCCACCTGTGCTCCAGCTCCACCCAGCCAGCGTCCGACATCTACGAGGACGAAGGCGTGATCATGATCACCCCCGCCGCCACCAGCCCGGAAATCACCGCCCGTGGCTACCAGCTGATCTTCCGCACCATCGGTCTGGATAGCGCCCAGGGCCCGGCTGCCGGCAACTACATCGCCGACCACGTCAAACCGAAGGTCGTTGCCGTTCTGCACGACAAGCAGCAGTACGGTGAAGGCATCGCCACCGCAGTCAAGCAAACCCTTGAGAAGAAAGGCACCAAAGTGGCCGTCTTCGAAGGCCTGAATGCCGGTGACAAGGACTTCTCCTCGATCATCCAGAAGCTCAAGCAGAACAATGTCGACTTCGTCTACTACGGCGGCTACCACCCAGAGCTGGGTCTGATCCTGCGCCAGGCTCAAGAGAAAGGCCTGAAAGCCAAGTTCATGGGTCCGGAAGGTGTGGGTAACGACTCCATTTCGCAGATCGCCCAGGGCGCTTCCGAAGGCCTGCTGGTCACCCTGCCGAAGTCGTTCGACGCTGACCCGGAGAACAAGAAGATCGTCGACGCCATCAAGGCTGACGGCAAGGACCCAAGTGGCCCGTTCGTATTCCCCGCCTACTCGGCTGTCGAGTTGATCGCTCAAGGCATCAAGAAAGCCGGTTCCGAAGATACCGACAAGGTGGCCAAAGCCATCCACGAAGGCACCTTCAAGACCCCGACCGGTGACCTGTCGTTCGACGATAAAGGCGACCTGAAAGACTTCAAGTTCGTGGTCTACGAATGGCACTTCGGCAAGCCGAAGACCGAAGTCTCCCCTCAGTAACTGCGTGACTAATAGCTGACCTACGAGCCCACTGTGCGAGCAGTGGGCTTCGTTTTATGAGGTTCATGGGCCCCTCCCCGCGATCCGGGGGCGGGCTCACCTGAAAATCTTAAAACCGTCACCCGCGGTTTCCTGGCCGTACCCCTGCCAGTGAAATGCAAATCAGGTTTTTAGGAGCGCTGTAATGCCTGAGATCTACCATTTCTTCCAACAACTGGTTAATGGATTGACCATCGGCAGCACCTATGCCTTGATCGCCATCGGCTACACGATGGTGTACGGCATCATTGGCATGATCAACTTCGCCCACGGCGAGGTGTACATGATCGGTTCCTACGTGGCCTTCATCGCCCTGGCGGGCCTGGCCATGATGGGTATCCATTCGCTGCCGATCCTGATGACCGTCGCCTTCGTCGCGACGATCTTCGTCACCAGCGCCTATGGCTACAGCATCGAACGGGTTGCCTACCGCCCCCTGCGCAACAGCAACCGTCTGATCCCGCTGATTTCCGCCATCGGCATGTCGATTTTCCTGCAGAACACGGTCTTGCTTTCGCAGGACTCCAAGGACAAGTCCATCCCCAACCTGATCCCCGGGAGTTTCTCCTTCGGACCAGGCGGTGCTGAAGAAGTACTGATCAGCTACATGCAGATCCTGGTGTTCGTCGTCACCCTGGTGGCCATGACACTGCTCACCCTGTTCATCTCTCGTTCCCGCCTGGGCCGCGCCTGCCGTGCCTGTGCAGAGGACATCAAGATGGCCAACCTGCTGGGCATCAACACCAACAACATCATCGCCCTCACCTTCGTCATCGGGGCCGCCCTGGCTGCCGTGGCGGCCGTGCTGCTGAGCATGCAGTACGGGGTGATCAACCCCAACGCCGGTTTCCTGGTGGGCCTGAAAGCCTTCACCGCAGCAGTGCTGGGGGGCATCGGCAGTATTCCGGGCGCCATGCTCGGTGGGCTGGTGCTGGGTGTAGCCGAAGCGTTTGGCGCCGACATCTTCGGCGACCAGTACAAGGACGTAGTGGCATTCGGCTTGTTGGTTCTTGTCCTGCTATTCCGGCCGACCGGCATCCTGGGCCGCCCGGAGGTTGAAAAAGTATGAACAGAAATCTCAAACAGGCGTTCTTCAGCGCCTTGCTGGTCTGGGCCGTGGCCTTCCCGGTGCTGGGCCTGAAACTGAGCATCGACGGCATCAGCCTGGTCGTGCACAGCCAGGGCTCGTTCACCATCAGCATCATCGCCGTGTGTTCGGTGCTGATGTTCCTGCGCGTGTTGTTCGACAAGCAGTGGAGTTCGGTGATGGGCCGCCGTTCGGATCGCAAGCTGATCCCCCCGGCAGTCAGTAACTACCTCACCCTGCCCAAAACCCAGCGCTATGTCATCATCGGGTTGATCGTGGTGGCACTGGTATGGCCGTTCTTCGGCTCTCGTGGTGCGGTCGACATTGCCACGCTGATCCTGATCTACGTGTTGCTGGGCCTGGGCCTGAACATCGTGGTCGGTCTGGCGGGCCTGCTCGACCTCGGCTACGTGGGCTTCTATGCCGTCGGGGCCTACAGCTACGCGATGCTCTCGCATTATCTGGGCTGGAGCTTCTGGGTGTGCCTGCCGATTGCCGGCCTGATGGCTGCCACATTCGGCTTCCTGCTCGGCTTCCCGGTGCTGCGCCTGCGCGGTGACTACCTGGCGATCGTGACACTCGGCTTCGGCGAGATCATCCGCCTGTTCCTGCGTAACCTCACCGACTGGACCGGCGGCCCCAACGGCATCAGCAACATCCCCAAACCGGAACTCTTCGGCCTGACCTTCGAACGCCGTGCAGCCGAGGGCATGCAGACTTTCCACGAGTACTTCGGGCTGCCATACAACTCGATCAACAAGGTCATCTTCCTGTACCTGGTGGCTCTGCTGCTGGCCCTGCTGGCGTTGTTCGTGATCAACCGCCTGCTGCGCATGCCGATCGGTCGTGCCTGGGAAGCACTGCGTGAAGATGAGATCGCCTGCCGTGCACTGGGCCTGAACCCGACCGTAATCAAGCTCTCGGCATTCACCTTGGGCGCCTGCTTCGCCGGTTTCGCCGGCAGCTTCTTCGCCGCGCGCCAAGGCCTGGTGACGCCGGAGTCGTTCACCTTCATCGAGTCGGCGATCATCCTCGCCATCGTCGTGCTTGGCGGCATGGGCTCACAACTGGGCGTGATTCTCGCGGCCATCGTGATGATCCTGCTGCCAGAGCTGATGCGTGAGTTCAGCGAATACCGGATGCTGATGTTCGGTGCGTTGATGGTGTTGATGATGATCTGGCGTCCGCAAGGCCTGCTGCCTATGCAACGTCCACAGATGGAGCTGCCCCGATGAGCCGCGAAATTCTGCAAGTCAGCGGCCTGAGCATGCGCTTTGGCGGCTTGTTGGCGGTCAACGGCGTGGGCCTGACCGTCAAGGAGAAACAGGTAGTGGCGCTGATCGGCCCGAACGGCGCCGGCAAGACCACCGTGTTCAACTGCCTGACCGGCTTTTACAAGCCCAGCGGCGGCACCATCCTGCTCGATGGCCAGCCGATCCAGGGCCTGGCCGGCCACCAGATTGCCCGCAAGGGCGTGGTGCGAACCTTCCAGAACGTGCGCCTGTTCAAGGAAATGACCGCGCTGGAAAACCTGCTTATCGCCCAGCACCGCCACCTCAACACCAACTTCTTCGCCGGCCTGTTCAAAACCCCGGGTTTCCGCCGCAGCGAGAAGGAAGCCCTGGAGCGTGCGCAGTACTGGCTGGAGAAGGTCAACCTTACCGAGTTCGCCAACCGCACCGCCGGCACCCTTGCCTACGGCCAGCAGCGTCGACTGGAAATTGCCCGCTGCATGATGACCCAGCCACGCATCATCATGCTGGACGAACCTGCCGCAGGCCTTAACCCGAAAGAAACCGAAGACCTCAAGGCCCTGATCGCCTACCTGCGTGAGTCGCACAGCGTCACCGTGCTGCTGATCGAGCACGACATGAAGCTGGTGATGAGCATCTCTGACCATATCGTGGTCATCAACCAGGGCACCCCCCTGGCCCACGGCACGCCGGAAGAGATCCGCGATAACCCTGATGTGATCAAAGCCTACCTGGGGGAAGCGTAAATGCTGAAGTTTGAAAACGTTTCCACCTTCTATGGCAAGATCCAGGCGCTGCACAGCGTCAACGTGGAGATCAACCAGGGCGAAATCGTCACCCTGATCGGCGCCAACGGTGCCGGCAAGTCGACCTTGCTCATGACCCTGTGCGGCTCGCCGCAGGCGCACAGTGGCAGCATCAAGTACCTGGGTGAAGAACTGGTCGGCCAGCCGTCCTCGCACATCATGCGCAAAAGCATCGCCGTTGTGCCGGAAGGCCGCCGCGTGTTTGCCCGCCTGACCGTCGAGGAAAACCTGGCAATGGGTGGTTTCTTCACCGACAAGGGCGACTACCAGGAGCAACTGGACAAGGTGTTGCAACTGTTCCCGCGCCTGAAGGAGCGCTACATGCAGCGTGGCGGCACCATGTCCGGCGGCGAGCAGCAAATGCTCGCCATCGGCCGGGCGCTGATGAGCAAGCCCAAGCTGCTGCTGCTCGACGAGCCTTCGCTGGGCCTGGCGCCGATCATCATCCAGCAGATCTTCGACATCATCGAACAGCTGCGCCGCGATGGCGTGACGGTGTTCCTGGTGGAGCAGAACGCCAACCAGGCGCTGAAGATCGCTGACCGGGCTTATGTGCTGGAGAACGGTCGGGTGGTGATGCAGGGTACGGGGGAAGCACTGTTGACCGACCCGAAAGTGCGCGACGCGTACCTGGGGGGTTGAATGAAAAAGGGCCTTCGGGCCCTTTTTTCTGCCTGCAGGACGTGTATCGTGGCCAGCTCTTTGGCAAAGATTCCCCGGAGCCCGCCCCATGCGCCTCACCCCTACCCTGCTGCTCAGTGCCCTGCTGCCCCTGTTCGCTGGCTGCCAGTTACTGGCCGAGCAGCCCCGTGACCCGAACATCGGCACCACGCGCATGCAGGGCGAACTGAGCGCCAATGGCGGCCGCCTGTTGTTCAAGCCCTGCAGCGAAGCACGCCGCTTCGTGATCAATGACGTCGCCGGCACCGGCATCCTGCCGGAGGCCGCCAACCTGGCCAAGGACGCCAACGCCAAGTTGTTCGCCGACGTGCGTGGTCGCCTCACTGGCGCCAAGCAGGCCGACAACGACGGCCAGCTGGAGGTCAGCCGCCTGTACCGCCTGGAACCCTCCACCCGCGCTTGCGACGACCCCAACTTCAAGCAGCTGACCCTGCGCGCCAACGGTCATGAACCGGACTGGGACATCAAGGCCAGCGGCAAGGGCATGGTCATCGAGCGAATCGGCCAGCCCCCCCTACCCTTGCCGTTCCTGGAAGAAGAAGTACCCGGTGGTGGCTTGACCCTGACCAGCGAAGCCAACGGCCAGCACGTGGAACTGTGGGTCGCTCCGCAGCGCTGTGCAGATATTGCCACTGGCGCCATCCACCACCTGCGCGCCGAACTGCGCATCGACGGCAAGACCTTGCAGGGCTGTGCTTACTACGGCGGCGCACGCGACAACTGATCACCGGGCGTTTTTATCCTGCCAGTAGGGGCAGCGAACAGCTTATACTTGGCGGTTTGTGTAAAGCCGCCGGCCGCCCATGGCCGGGATACTGGACCCTGCCATGCTACGAATCACCGAACTGAAGCTGCCCCTGGACCATCCTGACGAAGCGTTGCGCGAAGCCATCGTCCAGCGCCTGGGCATCCGCGACGAGCAACTGCTCAGCTTCAACCTGTTCAAGCGCAGCTACGATGCGCGCAAGAAGAACAGCGAACTGCTGTTCATCTACACCATCGACCTGGAAGCCAGCAACGAGGCCGAGCTGCTCAGCAAGTTCGCTGATGATCGCAACATCGGCCCTGCGCCAGATGTCACCTACAAGTTCGTCGGCCAGGCCCCGGCAGGTCTGCAGGAGCGCCCGATTGTGGTCGGTTTCGGCCCGTGCGGCATCTTTGCCGGCCTGTTGCTGGCACAGATGGGCTTCAAGCCGATCATCCTCGAACGCGGCAAGGAAGTGCGCCAGCGCACCAAGGACACCTGGGGCCTGTGGCGTAAAAGCGTGCTCAACCCTGAGTCCAACGTGCAGTTCGGTGAAGGCGGCGCCGGCACCTTCTCCGACGGCAAGCTCTACAGCCAGATCAAGGATCCGCAACACCACGGCCGCAAAGTGCTGGAAGAATTCGTCAAGGCCGGTGCGCCGGACGAAATCCTGTACATCAACAAGCCGCACATCGGCACCTTCCGCCTCACCGGCATGGTCGAACAGATGCGCCAGGACATGATCGCCCTGGGAGCCGAAGTGCGCTTCCAGGAAAAGGTCACCGACCTGTTGATCGAAGATGGCCAACTGACAGGTGTCGTGCTTGAGAGCGGCGAACAGCTGCACTCTCGCCATGTGGTATTGGCCCTGGGCCACAGCGCCCGCGACACCTTCCGCATGTTGCATGCCAAAGGTGTCTACATGGAAGCCAAGCCGTTCTCGGTGGGCTTCCGTATCGAGCACCCACAAACGTTGATCGACAAGGCACGCCTGGGCAAGTACGCCGGCCACCCGAAACTGGGTGCTGCCGATTACAAGCTGGTGTATCACGCCAAAAATGGCCGCTCGGTGTACAGCTTCTGCATGTGTCCGGGTGGCACCGTGGTCGCGGCCACCAGCGAGCCAGGCCGAGTCGTCACCAACGGCATGAGCCAGTATTCGCGTAACGAGCGCAACGCCAACTCCGGCATCGTCGTCGGCATCGACCCCGAGCGCGACTACCCGGGTGGCCCGTTGGCCGGTATCGAACTGCAGGAGCGCCTGGAAGCGCACGCCTATGTAATGGGCGGCAGCAACTACCAGGCACCGGCGCAACTGGTGGGTGACTTTGTCGCCGGCCGGCCCTCCACCGCACTGGGCAGTGTCGAGCCGTCCTACAAGCCAGGTGTGACCTTGGGAGACCTGGCACCGAGCCTGCCGGACTTCGCCATCGAGGCGATCCGTGAGGCACTGCCGGCGTTCGACCGGCAGATCAAGGGCTATAACCTGCATGATGCGGTGTTGACCGGAATCGAGACGCGTACCTCGTCGCCACTGCGGATTACCCGGGGTGAGGATTACCAGAGCCTGAACCTCAAGGGGCTGTTCCCGGCGGGTGAAGGGGCTGGGTATGCGGGCGGGATCCTGTCAGCCGGTGTGGATGGTATTCGTATCGCCGAGGCGGTGGCGCGGGATATGCTCGGCCTCTGACTCTTTATCGACTGACAGGGCCTCTTCGCGGGTAAACCCGCTCCTACACGGAACAATGGTCCCCTGTAGGAGCGGGTTTACCCGCGAAAGGGCCCGGTCCGGCATCAGTCTATTCCAGCACCTACTCCAGACTTCCCCTCCCCCATCCTTCCCCAAATCCATCTAGGCTTGCCCTAGGCCTGTCAGCAACAACATATAACAAAAACGAATATGCTTTTTGTTTTAAGGAAGATCGTCACCGACTAGGGTGTACGCCCGTACCCTTCGTAAACTGCTCATGGAGAGCCTACAGCCCGTGCGTAGCCTGTTTACCCGTTTCTTCCAGCTCGAAGCTGCCAGCGGCCTGCTGCTGATCGCTGCCGCCGTTCTGGCCCTGATCATCAACAACTCGCCGCTGTCCTACCTGTACAACGGCTTGCTCGACGTACCCGTCGCCGTTCAGGTCGGCGCGCTGAACATCGCCAAGCCATTGCTGCTGTGGATCAACGACGGCCTGATGGCCCTGTTCTTCCTGCTCATCGGCCTGGAGGTCAAACGCGAGGTGGTCGACGGACACCTGTCCAAGCCCTCACAAGTGATCCTGCCTGCCACCGCTGCCGTGGGCGGCATGGTGGTGCCAGCGCTGATCTACTGGTTCATCAACCGTGACAACCCTGCAGCCGTGGCCGGCTGGGCCATCCCTACCGCCACCGACATCGCCTTCGCCCTCGGTGTCCTGGCCCTGCTCGGCAAACGCATCCCCGTGTCACTGAAGTTGTTCCTGATGACCCTGGCGATCATCGACGACCTGGGTGCGATCATTGTCATCGCCCTGTTCTACTCCGGCACCCTGTCGAGTGTGTCGCTGCTGCTGGCTGCAGCCTGCCTGGTGGTGCTGGTGGCGATGAACCGGCTTGGCGTGGTCAAGCTCGGCCCCTACATGATCGTTGGCCTGATCCTGTGGGTCTGCGTGCTCAAGAGTGGCGTGCATGCCACCTTGGCCGGTGTCGCACTGGCCTTGTGCATTCCGCTGCGTACACGCAATGCTGAATCGTCGCCTCTGCTGGCGCTGGAACACGCCCTGCACCCTTGGGTGGCCTATGCCATCCTGCCACTTTTCGCCTTCGCCAATGCCGGCGTTTCTCTGACAGGCATGACCTTAGACAGCTTCACCCACCCGGTGCCGATGGGCATCACGGTCGGCCTGTTGCTAGGCAAGACCGTAGGGGTTTTCGGCCTGACCTGGGTGGCGGTCAAGCTACGCCTGGCCGCACTGCCGGCAGGTGCTGGTTGGGGGCAAATATTGGGGGTAGCGATACTCTGCGGCATTGGCTTCACCATGAGCCTGTTCGTTGGCTCGCTCGCCTTCGCCCCGGGTAGCAGCGAGTACGCCGGCATGGACCGCATGGGCATTCTTACTGGTTCGTTCTTTGCCGCAGTGATCGGCTACGCCGTCACCGCAATGGCCAGCCGCAAAACCAGCGTTGCCTGACTTGGCTGAAGCATGAAAAAACCCCGACTGGCAGCAGCCATGTCGGGGTTTTGTTTTACTGCGCTACGGTCAGTGCGAAACGCGGCTGGTACCGTCAACAGTCATGATGCGCACGCGGTCGCCAACACGGAAGATTTCGTTCTCCTGCACGGCCTGCACATAGGCGCGCATGCTGCCATCATCTTCACGAACGGTAATTTCGACGCCTTGGGTACGGGTCAGGCCTTCTTCTGCTGCGGAACCCGCCAAGCCACCGGCCACGGCACCGATCACGGCGGCCACGATGCTGCCCCGGCCACCGCCCACGGCGCTGCCGGCTACGCCACCCACGATGGCACCAGCACCGCCGCCAATCGGGGTCTTGGTGCCCTCGATCTTGACCGGACGCAGGGATTCGATGGTGCCCATACGCACGGTTTGCACGCGGCGGGCTTCGTCACGGGAGTAGCTGTCACCGGTCAGGCTCGAGGCACAGCCCCCCAGCAGCAGCGACATGGTGGTAAAGGTCGCCACCAGCAAAGCGGATTTACGCATGGGTAAAGTCTCCATAAGTCAGGTGCTCATTAGACGCTGCACATTGACGGCTGTCACGGTACAAACGTAATAAAATTGTTTTCATTCAGCCGGGGTACAGCCTGCCGGGCTGTGTCGAAGGCCTTTCAAGTGAGACCAAGAATAGCCATGGATTACTTCATCGTCGTGGTCACCACCGTTACGGGACTGTATTTCCACTGGTGGCTATATGTGCGCATGCGCCGTTGGATGGACCGTGACCTGGCATTGTCGCTGGCAGGGGCTGATCCTGAAAAGCGCGCATTCATGCTGGAAAGGTTGGCGCAGGCGCGGCAGGAGAAAGTGGGGCGTAAGCAACTGGCGGAGTGGTTGGAGCGCGAGGCGGCGGGATATCCGGGGTAGCTTGATCGATGGCTGGGGCCGCTTGGTGGCCCCAGTTACTCAGGGCGCCAGCCGCTCTCGCAGCCACTGCCCATCCACCAGCCGATAGTTCAACCGGTCATGCAGGCGGCTTGCGCGCCCCTGCCAGAACTCGATGCGCTCGGGCAACAAACGGTATCCCCCCCAATGCTCAGGGCAATGCGGCTGGGTGTCGGAGAATCGCGCTTCGGTGGCCTTTACCAGGCCCTCCAGTTCCTCACGCCCGGCAATCACGCGGCTCTGTGGCGAGGCCCAGGCCCCCAGGCGGCTGCCCAGCGGGCGTACCTGGTAGTAGGCATCCGACTCCTGTGCCGTAACCTTCTGCACACGGCCTTCGATGCGTACCTGCCGCTCCAGCGCTGGCCAGAAGAAGGTCATTGCAGCAAAGGGGTTGGCTTGCAGTTGCTGGCCCTTGGCGCTGTCATAGTTGGTGAAGAAGGTGAACCCCTGCTCGTCAAGCCCCTTCAACAGCAATACACGGCAATGCGGGCGACCTTCGCCGTCCACCGTGGCCAAGGTCATGGCGTTGGCTTCCACCGGTACCTGCTCGGTTTTCACCGCATCGGCGAACCACTGGTGGAACAGGGCGAACGGCTCCCCTGGTGCCTGGGCTTCGGCCAGGCCATCACGGGTGTAGTCGCGGCGCATATCGGCCAGGGATTGGGTCATTACTGCGGTTCCTTGACGATCAGTTGGTCTTCGCAGGGCTGTTGGCAGCTACTTTCTTGTCAATAGTAGCTTTTTTGGCTGCTGGCTTGGCCGGTGCAGCTTTCTTCTTGGCTGCAGTCTTCGCAGGTGTCTTGGCCTTGGCTACAGGTTTCTTCGCCGCAGTTTTGGCAGCCGGCTTGCTGCCAGCGGCCTTGGCGGCTGGCGCCTTGGCATCCTGCACTGCCACCATCGAGGCTGGGGCGGGTGCGGGGGTGGCCTGCTGGTATTTGGCCAAGAGTGCGACCATGGTGTTCTGTGGGGTCAGCAACATTTCCACCCGGCGGTTCAGGGCGCGCCCCTCGGCGCTGTCGTTGGCAGCGCGCGGCATCACCGAGCCCATGCCCTTGAGGGTCAGGCGGTCACGCTGCAGGCCACTGAGGCGGAAGATGGCCGATACCGACGCGGCGCGCTCCAGGCTGAGCTTCTGGTTGACAACGGCGGCGCCGCTGCTGTCGGCATGGCCCAGTACCAGCACGGCAGTTTTGGGGTCGCCTTCGACAGTCTTGGCGACGCGGGTAATCGGGCCCAGGGACATGGGCAGCAGCATGTTCGGGCGATCAGGATTGTACGAGCTGTCCACCGGCAGGGTTACCGCCAGCACATTGTCGCGACGCTCCAGCTCCAGCTTGCTGTCCTTGATCGCTTCACGCAGCTTGGGCTCGTATTCGTCCAGCCAGGCCTGGGTGGCCTTCTGGTCAATCTTCGGCACCACCGGTCCCTTGGCTTGCTTGTCCTCACCACCAAACGGCCACCACCAGCGGCTGGCGCTTTCGGATTTGGCATCGGCTTTGGCCACCTTTTCAGTGACGGCTGACTTCACTTGCTGCTCGGCAACCTTGTCCGAACCGAAAGGCCACCAGCTGGAACCACCTTCCTTGGAGCCGTCCGGGGAGTGGCTGGCGCAGCCGGTAACGGCGGTCAGGCACAGGGCGAGTGCTAAGGTTTTATGTGAAGACATCAGCGATACACCATGAAATAGAAAGATATTTTGCCTACGAACTTCAGGCGTTGGCATTGAGGATAGTCAAAGGGGTGTGGCAATACCCGCATTACCCGATCAAAGGCAACTGGCAAGAACGCGTACCAGTTTCTGGGCCCGTGGATCCATCAGCACGTAAGGGCCGAGGGTATTGACCACAAAACCGAAGGCCACATCATGCTCCGGGTCGGCAAAACCAACCGAACCACCGGCACCGGGGTGACCAAAGGCGCGGGCGCCGAGGCCAAATGTGGCATTCGCCACATCGGGCTGGTCGAGCATGCAGCCCAGGCCGAAACGGGTCTGGGTGAGCAAGGTACGGTCCTGGCCGAGGCTATGCTCGCGGGTCAGCTCATCGAGCAGTTCGGATTCAAGCAGGCTGCCGTCCAGCAGCCCGGCATAGAACCCCGCCAGGCTGCGTGCGTTGCCATGGCCATTGGCAGCTGGCTGCTGCATGCGCCGCCATTCCGGTTTGTTGGTGCTGGTCAGTATCGCGGGCGGGTTGGTAAAGGCCCGGGTCGACAGGGCCTCAGGCTCGCGCATGGTCACATGCAGCAAGCGTTGCGCTGCGGCATCTCCAGCATTGCCTTTGCCACGGGCGATATGCGCGACGCGGTGAAACTCTTCGTCAGCCAGGCCAACATGGAAATCCAGCCCCAACGGACGGGCGGTGCGGGCCACGATCGAGTCGCCAGGGCCACGGCCGTCGGCACGGCGAATCAGTTCGCCGATCAGCCAGCCATAGGTGATGGCGGCATAGCCGTGTTCTGTGCCTGGCGTCCACCACGATGCCTCGGCAGCCAGGGCATCGACCATGACCTGCCAGTCATACAAGGCTTCGGCCGGCAGCAGCTCACGAATGGCCGGCAAGCCGGCACGGTGGCTGAGCAGCTGGCGCAAGGTTATCGACTGCTTACCCGCCTGGGCAAACTCGGGCCAGTAGTTGGCCACCGGGGCATCGAGGGCCAGCTTACCCTCGCCGACTAGCTGCAGGGCGGTAACGGCCGCGAAGGTCTTGGTGCAGGAGAACAGGTTGGCGATGGTATCGCTGTGCCAGGCCTGCTGGCCGTCCTTGTCGGCACTGCCGGCCCACAGGTCAACGACGGTTTCGCCACCCACCTGGATGCACAGCGCGGCGCCACGCTCCTGGGGATCATCGAACAGCGCGGCAAAGGCTTCGCGCACTGCTTCGAACTTCAGCTCATAGTGACCCTGGATCTGCACCCGCTGCTCTCCGTACGACCATATCCAAAAAGGTGTGCATTGTTTCAGTAGTTGGGTGTTTTGCAAACTGGCTAGGGCCAAGTGGTCGTGACACAAGGCCCTTCTTACCTAAGTTGACTGCATCAACCTGATCTCAGGGGGCCGGCTTTTCCAGCTCGGCACGCAGCTGGTTCATGGTGTGCTGATTGCTTTTGCGCACAGCATCGACAAACCCTGGATATGGCATATCGGTAATCGCCACCAGCCCGAGGTGACCGTTCTCACCATCAAGCAGGCGACCGCTGGCCGGTTGGTCGAGGTACTGGAACCAGTGCGCGCCAACGATCATCGGCTGCGCCATGGCCGCCTTGAGGAAGTTTGCGTAGGCCGGGCCGCGATCCTCTTCCCGCGCCAGCTCCAATGGCCCCGGCCAGAACGGCCCGCGATCACGCGAGCCGAACTGGAACTCGGACACCAGCACCGGCTTGTCCAGTTCCGCCAGGCGGGCAAAGTCGTAGCCGTCCTGTGGCTTGAGGGTATAGAAGTTGAAGCTCAGCACATCGCAGAACTCGGCGCAGGCCTCGACCGCCTCCGGTGTGCTGACCGCATAACGGCCACCCAGGAGCATGTGATTGGGCGCATGCCACTTCAACGAATCGGAAATGGTCTTGAAGTAGGTCTCGGCAAATACCCGCTGGAAGTGCTGATAGTCACGCTCGATTTCCGGGTGCTCCGGGTTAGGCAACGGCGCCTCGAAGCCAGGATCTTCCATGAGTTCCCAGGCGGTCAGTTCGATGCCCCAGGCCTTGGACAGCCCCTCCTGGTTGCGATACTTGTCGCGCAACTGCTTGAGGAACGCGCGCTTGGCTGGCACGTCGGTGGTCAGGCGCAAGGTACCGTAAGCCAGGCCATAGCGGGCCTTGGGGTCGCTTCCGGGGGCAGCCCAGGCCAGCTCGTTGTCCGCAAAGTAGCCGATCAACCAAGGGTCATCACGGTGATCGCGAGCGGCAATGGCCACGGCACGCTCGGTGGCCATGGCAAACCGCGGGTCGAACGGGTCGGGCATGCGCCCCCACCAGTCCATGCCAGTGCTGATGCTGGCGTAGTCGCCCTCGATCGACAGCGGCAAGGTATATGGCATGCGTCTGGCTTGGCCAAGAGCCGGCTCGCTCCAGTTGCCAACGGTGTTGAACCCCCAGGCCTGAAGGCGGTCAAGCGCGTGCGCCTGCCAGCGGTCGGCATCCAGCGCCGGCGGTGCGCAGTCGGCTGGCTGGCCCTCCACCGCAGGCGGGCAGGGTTTGCCGTAGGCACGCTGCAGGTTGGCGGCGTAGAAGTCGAACCAGCGCCCCTGCTTGAAATTGCGCCCTTGCGACGAGGCATTGCCATCGTCGTTGTTGCTTTCGCCATAGAACGCGGCCAGTGCATCGCCCTCGGCGGGCAGGGCCTTGAACATGCCTTCGCGCCCGGCGACATACGTACGCCCGCCGTCTGCCGCCACGGCATTCACCCCCAGCGAATAGAACGGGTGCCCATCCGGCGTTACCAGATACCAGCGGCCATCACGTTTTTCAGTGCGAAAGAAGCCCTTGGCTGCAAAGGCCGGCCCGCCCACCAGGCCGCCGTAAGCGTCCAACTGCTGCTTGCTGCGCTCCGCCAACCAGCCCTTGAGCTGTTGCTGTTCACGGGTATTGGCCGCCTTGAGCTGCTCGTCACTGGATACCTTCTCGGGCCAGGTCCCGCGAGTCGACTGGCCATAGGCATCAATCAGCTCGTGATAGGCCGCCCTGTACGCCTGGTCGTCATCCTGAATACCGACACGCTCGATCAACAGGCTCTGCGCCACCTTGGGGCTGGGGATGCTCAGGCTGACCGAGGTCACCTGCTTGAGGTCGACTGCACCGGCACTGCTGGTCAAAAGAACGCGCTGACCACCATGGTTCCAGGGCATCGGCGGGCCGGCGCGCATGCCCTGGCTCAGAGGTGAGCGGGCCGTCAACGGCACCATCACGGTTTGCGCGGGGCCAGCGGGCAGGTCGATACGGCTGGTCAAGGTGCGCCCATCGCTGCCTTGCACCGTAACATCCACGGTCAATGCCCAATCCATGGCACTTTGCAGGCGCAAGGTCAGGAACTGCCCCGCAGACCAGTCCCACACCCCGCTCTGCGGGCTCAGGCGAAGGGTCGGCTGCTGCGCCGGGTTGAACACCACACGCCGCAACACTTCGCCCTCGGCCGTTTGTTCCGCGTTGTACTGCGGCATGCCGGCATCCACGGTCGCCACATTGACCACCGAGGCCGGGCGCACGAAGCTGAACAGCGTTTGCTGCTCGGCCAGCAAGGGCGAACTGCACAGCAAGGCGAAAACAGCGGGCAGGGTGCGGCGGATCATAAGGCGGGGGCTCTCCTTCAAGACCCTGACGGGCCCAAGACGAGTAATGGACAATGCGCCGGAGCAAGTGCTCCGGCGATCAGGAAATTTCCCGCCGGAACGGCGGTAGCGCATTGAGAATAGCCTTGCCGTAACGCTGCGTGACCAAGCGCCGGTCAAGCAAGGTGATGACGCCGCGATCCTGCTCGGTACGCAGAAGGCGACCGCAGGCCTGGATCAGCTTCAACGAGGCGTCGGGCACGGCAATTTCCATGAACGGGTTACCGCCACGTGCCTCGATCCACTCGGCCAGCGCAGCTTCGACCGGGTCGTCGGGCACAGCAAAGGGAATCTTGGCGATGACGACGTGCTCGCAATACGCACCCGGCAGGTCGACACCTTCGGCAAAGCTGGCCAAGCCAAACAGCACGCTGTGCTGGCCATCGTCGACCCTCGCCTTGTGCTTGTTCAGGGTTTCCTGCTTTGAAAGGTTGCCCTGGATGAGCACCAGCTTGCGCCAGTCACGGTCCAGACCATCAAACACATCCTGCATCTGTTTGCGTGACGAGAACAACACCAGCGCGCCACGGGCATCTTCGACGATGTTCGGCAGCTCGCGGATGATCGCTGCAGTGTGCGCCGTAGCATCGCGGGGGTCGGCCTTCAGGTCGGGGACCCGCAAAAGACCGGCATCGCCATGCACAAACGGGCTGGGCACCACACAAGTGACGGCATCGCGCGGCAACCCCGAACGCATGCGGAAACGGTCGAACTTGCCCAGCGCTGTCAATGTCGCCGAAGTCACAAGCGCACCGTGCGCCACGCTCCACAGGCTGCGCCGCAGCATTTCTGCGGCGAGGATAGGGCTGGCGTTGACTTCGATGTCGAACAGCGCGCCACTCTCGGCCAAGGTCAGCCAGCGCGCCATGGGCGGGCTGTCTTCCGGGTCTTCGGCAGTGAAGGCCGTCCACAGCTCCCAGTTGCCCTGGGCACGGGTGACCAGGCTGCCGAACAGCGGATACCACTCTTCGGCCTGATGGCTGGCGATGCCGATGTTGACCTCACCGTCCATGCCTTCCTTGAGCAGGTCAGCCAGGCGGGTGAACAGATCGTTGAGGCGGGCAAAGCCCTTTTTCAGTTCGATGCCCACTTCGCGAATCTGCTCCGGCACCACCCCACCCTCGAAACGGTAACGCGGGCGTTCACGGCCTTCGGTGTCCTCGCTGGGACGGAAGTCGGCCACCTGTTCACAAAGGGTGAACATGAACTGCTGCTGGGTGCGTACTTCTCGCGCCAGCTCCGGCACCTGCTCGATGTACTTGCCCAGGTCGCCGGGCAGCGGATGCTGGGCCAGCAATTTGGTCAGGTTCTTGGCGGTCTGTTCCAGCCAGTCGGCGGTGGAACGCAGCCGCGAATAATGGGCGAAATGGCCGATGGCCTTGTCTGGCAGATGATGGCCTTCGTCGAACACGTACATGGTATCGCGCGGGTCGGGTAACACCGCACCGCCACCCAGGGCCAGGTCGGCCAGGACCATGTCGTGGTTGGTGACGATCACATCGACCTTGCCCATGCCTTCGCGGGCCTTGTAGAACACGCACTGCTGGAAGTTGGGGCAGTGGCGGCCGGTGCACTGGCTGTGGTCGGTGGTCAGCCGTGCCCAGTCCTGGTCTTCCAGTGCCTCTGGCCAGCTGTCACGGTCACCGTCCCAGCGGTTGCCGGCAAGCTTCTCGATCATGCTGTTGAACAGCTTCTGGCTGCGCTCGTCGACTTCGATACGGAAGCCTTCTTCCTCGAACAACTGAGCCGTGGCTGACTGGGCGTGGCCTTCCTGTAACAGGATGTCGAGCTTGGACAGGCACAGATAGCGGCCACGGCCCTTGGCCAGGGCGAAGCTGAAGTTGAGGCCGCTGCTGCGCATCAGGTCGGGCAGGTCCTTGAAGACGATCTGCTCTTGCAGGGCCACGGTGGCCGTGGCGATCACAAGGCGTTTGCCGGCGGCCTTGGCCGCCGGGATGGCAGCCAGGCTGTAGGCTACCGTCTTGCCGGTACCGGTGCCCGCTTCCACGGCCACCACGGCAGGCTCGCCAGCGCGGCGGCCTTCATCGTCGCAGGCAATGTCGCCAAGCACTTTGGCCACTTCGGCGATCATCAGGCGTTGGCCATAGCGCGGCTTGAGGCTCTTGGCTTCGAGAAAACGCGAATAGGCGCCCTGGATAGTGGCTTTGAGTTCGTTGCTGATCATGGTCTGCAGGCGCCCGGAGGGCTGGATATATTTTCAGTGTTTCGCATGGGGCGGCTATCATACCCCGCTATTGCCCTTTCTGCCGCATGGAGATCCGAATGCTCGCCTTTGCCCTGCCCTACACACTGCATGTTCTGGCCGCCCTGGTATGGGTCGGCGGCATGTTCTTCGCCTGGCTGGTGCTGCGCCCGGCAACGGTTGCAGCCCTGGAAGGGCCTGCCCGCCTGCGCTTGTGGGTGGAAGTTTTCCGACGCTTCTTCGGCTGGGTCTGGCTGGCGGTGGCGATTTTGGCGATAAGTGGTATCGGCATGTTGCACATGCGCTTCAGCGGTTTCGAAACGGCGCCCCGGTACGTGCACGTAATGATAGGTGGCGGGATCGCCATGCTTGCCTTGTTCATGCGCATTCAGGCGTTGCTGCTGCCGGAATTGAAGGCAGCAGTACAGGCCGAGGACTGGCCGACGGGGGCGGCGGTACTGGGGCGCATTCGGCGGATGGTGGGTATCAATCTGCTGCTGGGGCTGGCCGTGGTTGCGGTGGCCAGTTCGCGGCTGGTGATCTGACAGGTTCTGCGCGCAACCTGTAGCGAAGCCGGCGCCACGGTGAATGTCACCGGCGTTGCCGGTGTTCGCGGGCAAGCCCCCGTCAGCATGGGGCCGCAGTGAGAATCAGAGCCGCTGCAAGATCAGTTCAGCCGCGGCGCCTTCCGCGCACGGGGAATGGACATCACATGGAAGATACCCGTCAACAGTATTTGCAAACGGTCAAACCAGCGGTGACTGCGTCCGCGCAGGCTGCGATTGAAGAACAGCACTTCAAGCAGGTGCAGGCCCAACAAGACGATGCCAGCAGCATTGATCAGCAGATTGAAGGGCAAGGGTTGTGGCATCAACTGATTGAACAACACCACCCCCCAGAAAGCGACCGTCAGGACCTTGCCCAGGCCCAGGATGAACTTCATACCCCCGCCCCTATCGATTGTTCTCATGTCGAGGCAGCCTGATCGAGCAAACCATGCGAACAGCATTCACGGTAATGCCAAGGCAGGCGCCAACACCACTCAGTTGAGGTGCAGTTCCACCCGTCGGTTGCGCGCACGGCCCTCGTCGGTTTCGTTGTCGGTAACCGGCTCGCTTTCCCCGCGGCCCTGGCTAGTGACCTTGCCCATCTCCAGGCCCTGCCCAATCAAGTACTCGGCCACGCTGCTGGCGCGGCGTTCGGAAAGTGCCTGGTTGTAGCTGTCGGAGCCCACACTGTCGGTGTGCCCTATCACACGGACCTTGGCCACCGTCGGTGAATTGAGTTTCGCCACCAGGCCTTGCAGACGTTGCTGGGCCGCCGGCGTCAGTTCGGCGGAGTCGAAGGCGAACATCACCGCACTGTTGTCATCGAGGGTGATCACCTCTGGTGAGGGTTCGGGAGCACTGGCAGGTGGCGCGACCGGGTACTGTTTCAGTGGGCAACCCATGTGGTCGACCGCCGTGTTGGCAGGGGTCTCGGGGCAGTGATCACGTCGGTCGAAAATGCCGTCACCATCTTCGTCACCGTCCTGGGCGTAACAAATCAGCCCCCCGGCGATGGCGCCCAAGGCACCACCACCGGCAGCCCAGGAAGAACTCTCGATGGCGCCAAGGCCACCACCGACCAAGCCGCCCAGCAGGCTGCAGATGGGCCAGGTCCTTTGGTTGAGGGGCGCGCTGCCATCACTGTGCGTGGCACAGCCCGCGAGCAGGCTGGCAGCCACCAACAGCGGCAATGCCGCCTTCGACGTCACACTCATGCTGAATGCTCCTGTGTCATTGGCCACAAACGGCTGGCCGGCATGAAGACGCGCCCGTGCCACTGCTCAAGGCACGGGCGCAGGCCGCCTTACCGCTGGATCTTGATCTCGGTACGACGGTTCATGGCACGCCCTTCGGCCGTGGCGTTGTCTGCCACCGGCTGGGTTTCACCCGCGCCGACCACCGAAACGAAGCTGCTGCGCGGTACACCGCTTTCGACCAGATAATCGGTCACCGAATGGGCGCGTCGCTCGGACAGTTTCTGGTTGTAACTGTCGGAACCGACGCTGTCGGTATGGCCGCTGACGCTAAGGCGGGCAGATGGCGCTTCCTGCTTCAGGCGCGTGGCAATGGTATTGAGGCGCTCTTTGTCACTGGCAGTCAGGCGCGCAGAATCGAACTCGAAGTGCACATCACGGATGACAATGACTTCTTCCTTCTGCACCACCACTTCTTCGACCACCGCGACCGGCTCAGGCGGGCATCCGTTGGCATCGACCTGCACACCACGCGGGGTGCCAGGGCATTTGTCACGGCTGTCGGGCACGCCGTCGCCATCCTCGTCGCCATCGCCGTGGGCCCAGCAATAGCCCGCCGCCAGGCCACCGCCCAGCAACGCACCCCAGCCAGCCCAGCTGGAACTTTCGATGGCGCCCAGGGCGGCGCCGCCTACACCCCCGACGGCGGCACATTTCGGCCAGTCGGTTTTTTGCAAACCTGCACAACCAGTCAACACACTGGTGAGCAGTACCAGGGGTATCGCTGTGCGTACTATGCTCATTTCATTGCTTCTCCTAGGGGGAATCGGCATAAGACCGATCTCTGGGAGTAAAGACCGCTCATCCCAACCCTGCCAGCAATAAGCTACGACACGGCCACAAGCCTCTTTGCCCGCACGCCGCAGCCCGCTAGTCTTGGACGACTAGAACGAGGAATGGCAATGACCGAAGGTTTTTCCAAACGCACCCCTCAACAGGCCCTGGCAGCCCTGCTCGAGCGCTTCACTCCGCAACGCCTGCTTCTGGTAGGTACGCGCTTTCCGGCGCTGGACGCCTTCGCCCAGGCGCACCCCCAGGTGACCATCGACATCGCCGCCCCTGGCCCGCTGCCGGCCGAACTGGCTGCCCAGCGCTTTGACCTGGCGGTACTGGTGGACTGCCTGGAACACTTGCCCAAGCGCACCGGCCTGGAGCTGCTCGGCGGCATTCGCAACCTCAATGCCAGCCGCGTTGCAGTGCTGGCCGACCTGGCCGCCTGCGGCTGGCAGGACACCGACTTTTTCGCCCTGGCCTTGTCGGCCAGCGAGAAATTCTGCCGTGACCAACAGGTTTTGAGCCTGTTCACCTATGATCTACATGACTATAAGCAGGTCCCGGACTGGCTCAACGCCAGGTTCTGGGCCAACCCTGAAAACTTTGGCAAGTACTGGTGGTGATGATGAGTGTCTCGGTCTGCCCTTGTGGCAGTGGCAACCTGCTTGACGCCTGCTGCGGGCATTACCATGCCGGTACCCCGGCACCGGATGCCCAGGCCCTGATGCGCTCACGCTACAGTGCATACGTGCTGGGCCTGGTCGACTACCTGGTAGCCACCACCCTGCCGGTTCAGCAAGCCGACCTGGACCGTGCTGCCATGGCCGACTGGAGTGCACAGAGCACCTGGCTGGGCCTGGAGGTGGAAAGCGCAGAAGTGCTGGGCGGCCAGCCGGAACACGGCTTCGTCACCTTCACCGCGCGCTGGCACGACCAGGACGGCGATCATCAGCACCGTGAACGCTCGGCCTTCGTCCAGCATGCCGGGCGCTGGTACTTCATCGACCCGACGGTCGGGCTGAAGGCCGGGCGCAACGACCCCTGCCCTTGCGCCAGCGGGCACAAATTCAAGAAATGCTGCGCCAGCTACGTAGGGAACTGAACATGATCAAGCGCACCCGTCTGCTACTGCTCGGTGCGCTGCTGACATGGCTGACGGGCTGTGCCAGTTGGGGCGAAGACTGGCGCGAGCCCGAAGTGCACCTGGTCGAGGTCGAAACGGTCAAGGCCAGGTTGCTGGAACAGGAGTTCGTGTTGCACGTGCGGGTCGACAACCCCAATGACAGCCGCCTGTTCATACGCAACGTGTCGTATGCAATACGCCTCAATGACCTACTCCTGGTGCAGGATGAAGCCAGCGTATGGCGCAGCGTGGGCGGGCATGCACGGCGCACTTTCAAGATAACCGCACGCACCAACCTGTGGCAGCACCTGAAACCACTGGCCAAACTGCTGAGAAGCAAGCAGCCGCTGCATTACACACTGCAGGGCGAACTGGCGACCGGGTTGCTCATCCATCGGGACCTGCACATATCACGCAGTGGTGAGATAATCCCCGGCGATCACATACCGGAGTAACCCTGCAATGTCCCAACAACCCCACGTTCATGGCCCTGACTGCAACCATGACCATGATCACCACCACGACCACGGCCATGTACACGGCCCGCACTGCAACCACGGCCACCAGGAGCCGGTACGCAACGCCCTGAAGGACGTTGGCCGTAACGACCCGTGCCCGTGTGGTAGCGAGAAAAAGTACAAGAAGTGCCACGGCGCCTGATCGACTGACTCGATAAAAATCTGAGAGATTGCACGATCACTGTGGGAGCGGGCGCGCCCGCTCCCACGGGTACCGTGCCAGCCTCTGGATCATGAGCCTGACACAGGTGGGTTATGCGGCTTTGCGCCGGTTAGCCCCCAGCAGGTCCTGGTACCAGAGGCCGGCATCATAGGCGATGGTCACCAGGGTGGTCTCGACATACCGCGGGTGCTGGGCCATGCGCTGGGCAACCGCCAGACAGGCAGCGGCTGTATTACCGACGAAAATGCCACTCTGCATGTAGAACCAGCGCTGTGCGGCCAGCATTTCTGCATGGTGCACCTGGGCCCGCTCGTCCACCAGCGACCAGTCCATGAACGGCGGACAAACGCCCACGGCCATACCTTCAAAACGATGATCGGCGAACACGCCAGCCCTCGAATCACAGCCATTGGGATCGACCAGTACCGTCGACACCTCGAAGCCATGGTCCTTCAGCCCCAGGGTGATACCCGTGAAACTGGCGCCAGTACCCGCACAGCCCACGAACAGGATCTGCCGCCCCGCCCCGGCGTTGGTCAGTTGCATGGCCAGCTCGCTGGCGGTCTGATAGCGATGGGCCTCGATGCCTACCGGGTTGTTGAACTGGTCGGTGTAGAAGTATGACTTGCCCAGTGCGGCCTGATTATCCAGGTGATGCATCACCACGTCCTTGGGGGTGGCACCGGCCATCAGCATTTCCTTGCCAATCAACCGGGCACCGAAACACTCCAGCAGATCCCGCTTGGTCTGGCTGAAACTCAGCCCGACCGCTAGCTCTACGGCGACCTGGTACTTATGGCAAGCCGCCAGCAAGCCAAAGCCGAAACTGCCACCGGTCTTTTCGATGACGGTCGTCACCCCTGGAATGATGTCGCCCCTGCGCACGGCATGTTCGACGATCTGCCGCGCCGCCCGGTACTTGTGGCTACCGCCCGGGTTGTTCATTTCCAGTTTGGTGTAGATGCGATCGCTGACACTGATGAGCTCGCTCATTTGCGGCTACCTTCCATTGAAGTATGCAGGCCGGCCTTGTTCTGCAGCAGCCCGGCAGTGGCAACCAGCAGCCCCATGCAGAGGACCATGCAGATGGCATTGGTACCGTCCCAGCCGACCGAGCTCAGCAACAGCGAAGGGCTGAATGCGCCGATGGTGGCAAAAACGGCAATGGCCAGGTCGTTCTTGCCCTGCATCTGCATCGCAGCCGGGCTGTTCTGCAGTGACTGGGCCAGCAACGCACCTCCGCCTACATAAGTGAGGTTCCAGCCCAGACCGAGGGCAATCAGTGCCAAGGTCATCATGGCGTAGCTGTGCGACCAGATATTCATCGCCGAGCAACCGATCAACAGGGCCAGGCCCGCGCAAATGGTGGTCTTGATACCCAGCCGCTGGATGATGGCGCCGGTGAAGAACGACGGGGCAAACATGGCGATCACATGCCACTGGATCGCCAGACGGACGTCAGTGAAGTCTTCGTGCATGTGTTTCATGTGCATCGAGGCCTGGATCATCAGCAGGTTCATGATCCCGTAGCCCAGCGCAGCCACAGCCATTGCCACAACCACGCTCGGGCCTGCCGGCTCGGCACGGGTGCTTGCCGGTTTTGCTGTGCTGTTGACCGCGCTGGCCGTGCCCGCATCATTGGGCAGGCACAGGGCAATCAACAACGACAGCAGCGCCAGGCCGACAAACGCGGCGTAACACAGCGAAAACAGTGGGAAGCCGCCAACATCACGCAGCCACTCGGTAAGCGTCGGCCCGACCACAGCCGCGATGACCCCGCCAGCCACGACCAGCGAAAGCGCCTTGGGCTTCAAGGCCTGGGAAAGATTGTCGGTCGCCGCGAACCGGTTGAAGTTGGCGAACGCGATGTACACACCCAATGCAGAGTGACTGAGGACCAGCGCAGGAAAATGCTCGTGCTCCACCGCCAGAAAGCCGCTGACGCCAGACAGCGCCAAGGGAATCGCGCCCAGCATGAAAGCCTTTTTTCGGCCGATGCGGCTCATCAGCCTGGAGACCGGATAGGTTGCCAACATCAGGCACAGAAACTGGAACCCGTACGGCACCGTGGACCATGCGGCGTCAGGCGCCAGCGAGGCCCCAACAATGGCGGCCATCGTCACCGACATCACGGCAGTCGTCAGGTTGATCGACTGTGCGGTGAAATACAGGTACGTGCGCCGCGGTAATGTGCTGTTCATAATGCGTGCTCGTGATAAGTGGACAGGTCGATTTCCGCCTCGGGGAACACGCAGATCAGCCGTTCCTTGCCTTTACCCAGCCGTTTGCGCTTGACGCCAAGGCGCCCTATGCGCCGCGGTGAATCGAGGTGGGTGCCACCGCAGGGGATTTCGATCCCGTTGTAGGTCCACAAACGTGCGTCTTCCAGGCCTTGAACCGCGTAGTGCTCGATGGGCGCGTCGCAGCCGATCAGTTCATTCGCCCGCCGTTCTATTTCAAGTACGTCTTCAGCCGTGAACGCGTCCTCGACCAGGAAGTCGAAGCGTGCCGTGTCCTCTTTGATATGGCAGCCGATAGTCCATTGCTTCAGCTCTTCACGCAGCCCGATGGCGGCGGCATACAGGAAGTGGCTGGCACTGTGAGACAACGTCAGCCGTTCGCGACGTTCAATATCGATAGTGACGCGGGCCGGCATGCCTGCGGTGACTTCATCCAGCAAGTGCAAATCATCAGGGTGCACACTGTGAATAATGATGCCGCCCAGTTTTCCGCCTTTGAAACCCTCCAGGCGAATAGGACTACCGTAGAGTTTTTTAACCCAGACGAATCGCACGGTACCCACCGGTAATTCAATCGTGCCGAAGTCCGCTTCCTGGCCGCCACCTTCCGGGTAGGCCACCGTGCTCAGCAACTCGATACCGTCACTGTGCACCCGCACTACTTGAGTATTCGCGCCCGCCAGGTACTGATCTTTGTAATACAGTTTTTCGGTATTTCTTAAAACTTCATAGTTAAGAGAGTTCATGCTTCCAATACCACCTGCAATGATGTTTTAACCTGTACCCGGGCAGCGGCCGGGACGTCTTTGGTAACAATGCATCCCGGCCCGATAAACGCGCCGTCACCCACATGAATAGCGCCCAGCACACTGGCGAAAGCGCCGATCTGTACCCGGTTACCCAACGTCGGATGCCTGGGGCTCGAGGGGTTGTCACTGATACCGCGGGCGCCCAGGGTTACACCGCCAAGCACGTAGCAATCGTCACCAATGGTCGATGTTTCACCAATGACGGTGCCCATGCCGTGATCGATGATGAAGCGCGCACCGATGCGGCTGCGGAAATGGATCTCCGCCCCCGACAGCATTTTTCCGCGCCGGGAGATCATGGCGGCCAGGCATTGGCCGCCGGCGCCGTAGGTAGCGGCGCTATTGTTGTAGATCCAATGGGCAAGCCGATAATGCAGAACCGCAGAATAAGAAGTGTAGGTTTTTGCAATAAATACCAGGTCGCGGCCGGCAGCCGGATCTTTCATGGCAAATGCCTGCAAATCGGCATGTGCCTGTTCAGTCACACTTTCAATAACCGATGTTTCTTTCAGTGCTTCGAACTCGACGATTGAACAACACTCCAATAACGCCGAGGTCACAAGATTCTTTACAACTTTGAATGACTCCAGTTCGTCAGGGACAGGAAGCCTGGCAATGACGGCTGATTGCATGTCCATAGGGTGCATGGGCTTGATATCCAGTTGTCTGGTCTGCACAGACGCTATAAGTGCCGCCTTTGTTGGCAGCCGAAAGTTTCGACACAGGGATATTGGCATGTACTGGCCATTTGCAAACGAACAGTCGACAAGCATTTCCGTTAACTGTTAGGCTTTTTTTTCTAACGGTTTCGGACCTGCCATGATCCCCTGCAGCCTTCATCACCTGTTGAAACAACGCCTGGATGCAGGCGAGTGGTTGCCCGGGCAACGCATGCCCTCCATCCGCAAGCTGACCGCTGCAGTCGACTTCAGCTACCACGACGTCGTGTCGGCCTATGCCCAGCTGGTCAGCGAAGGCGTGTTGACGGCATCACCCGGCCGTGGCTACTTCGTCGCAAACCGGACGCGTCACACCGGCGTGATCCACGAACCCGAATGCATGGCCGGCGATCCGCTGTTCCGGCTGTTGCAGGGCGGCCAGCACTTCACCAAGCTAGGCAGCGGATGGCTGCCCCCGGCGTGGCGCGACACCGAACTGCTGGCCAAGGCAATTCGGCGCACGGCGCGGCTGGAGCAGAGCTCGCTGGCAGAATACGGCGACATCCAGGGCTACCTGCCCATGCGCAAACAGCTTTGCGTGCACATGAAACGGCTGACCCGTGTCGAAGCCCGCCCCAACCAGTTGCTGACCACACTGGGTGCCACTCAAGGCCTGGACCTGGTGGCACGATTGCTGATCAAGCCAGGCGACCACGTTTTCGTCGACGAGCCGGGCAACGGCAACCTGATCAAGCTGATCCAGCTGGCGGGCGGGCACGTCGTCGGCATTCGGCGGACTCAGGACGGGCCGGACGTGGAAGAAATGAGAAGCCACCTGGCCAGGCACAAGGTCAAGGCGTTTTTCTGCAACAGCACCTTCCACAACCCGACCGGCAGCAACATCAGCCCGCACAACGCCTTCAGCGTCCTGCGCCTGGCGGTGGAGCACGAGTTCTTCGTGGTCGAGGATGATGTGTATGGGGACTTCAGCCCCGCCGTGCGCCAGACCTTTGCCGAGCTGGACAACCTTGACCGGGTTATCTACATCGGCAGCTTCTCCAAGTGCCTGTCGGCATCGCTGCGCGTGGGGTTCATTGCCTGCTCGCAAGACCTGATCGAGCCGCTCACACGCCTTAAACTGCTGACCTGCGTTGCCGTCCCCGCGTTTTGCGAACGCTTCGTCAACACCATATTGTCAGATGGCACCTATGCCCGGCACATGAAGGACGTGCAGCAGCGTCTGATCCGCCAGCAAGTGCAAACCCAACGCTTGCTACTCGAGCGCGGCTGGCAGTTCGATATTGCACCGCAAGGGGGGATGTTCCTCTGGGTCTATCACCCGGACCTGCCCGACCTGCAACCTTTCATGCGCAAACTGGAGCAGCACAAGATCCTGCTGATGCCCGGTTCTGCATTCGCGGTGAGCCGTGACTACCGACGCTACACGCGCATCAATTGCACGCATTTTTCCGACGCCCTGGCTGAGCACTTCGACGTTTGAGGCGCGCAATCAAATAAACCGACCTGGGACCTTGCATGGCGCCTGCGCGCTTACTACCTTAGCGCCTTTCCAAACCAGCCTCGCCTTGCAGGAGCCCTTGTCATGGCCGCCCCCGCCTTTCCTCACTTCCGCCTGCGGTTTGCAACCGCTGCCACCCTGCTCGGCATGCTCGGGCTGGCCGGCTGCCAGACGGGCGGCTACCAGGATAGCGTGCCACCAACCAGCGGCGTGCAGCCGCTCAAGGGCCTGGCGCAGAATGTTTCGGTACGGCGCAATGCCATGGGCGCGCCGCTTATCGAAAGCAGCAGCTTCCATGATGCGCTGTTCAGCCTGGGCTATGTGCACGCTGGCGACCGCATCGAACAGATGGTCGCCATGCGCCTGCTCGCCCAGGGCCGCCTGGCCGAACTGGCCGGCAGCGAGGCGCTGGATATCGACCGCCTCATGCGCGCCGCCAACCTCAAGCAGAGTGCCGCCCAGCAATACGCCGACGCATCGCCAAGGCTCAAGCGCTTCTTCGAAGTGTATGCGCGCGGGATCAACGCCTACCTGTTCCGCTACCGCGACAAGCTGCCAGCAGGCCTGGCCAGTAGTGGCTATCGCCCCGAATACTGGAAGCCTGAAGACTCGGCGCTGGTCTTCTGCCTGTACGCGTTCAGCCAGTCGGTTAACCTGCACGAGGAACTCAGCGCCCTGACCCTGGCGCAGAAAGTGGGTAGCGACAAGCTCGCCTGGTTGCTGCCCGGAGCCCCGGACGAGCCGTTGGCCGAAATGGAAGTGGACAAGCTCAAGGGGCTGAACCTTGCCAGCCAGTTGCCGGGGCTGCCGGCCCTGGTGGCTGCCAGCCAGAAGCTCGCCGACCTCGACCTGCTCGGTAGCCCGGGGTCGGCCAACCTGGCCCTGGGCCCGCAGCGCAGCCGCAGCGGCAAAAGCCTGCTGGCCAGCGACAGCCGCGCCGGCTGGGCCTTGAGCCCGGTACAGATCAATACCAGCAAGTACCAGGTTGCCGGCCTGTCCTTGCCCGGCCTGCCGATCGTGCTGGCCGGCTACAATGGCAAGCTGGCCTGGAGCAGCAGCGCGGTGATGGCCGACAATCAGGACGTGTTCCTCGAGCAGTTGCGCCACCAGGGCAATCAGTTGAGCTACCTGGCCGACGGTAAATGGCTGCCGGCCCGTACCCGTAACGAAACCTTCTTTGTCCGTGGCCAGCGCCCCGTGCGCGAAGTGATGTACGACACCCGCCACGGCACCCTGCTGGCCCAGCCAGAAAACGCCAGCCTGGGCCTGGCGCTGAACCTGCCACAGTTCAAAGGTGATCGCAGCCTGGATGCGCTGTTCGACCTGACGCGGTCCAAGAACCTGGAGCGGGCCTTCGACAGCACCCGGGAAGTGACCGCCGCTGCCGTCAACTTCGTTTTCGCCGAGCCTGAGCACATCGGCTGGCAAGTCAGTGGCCGCTACCCCAATCGCCGCGAAGGCCAGGGCTTGCTGCCCTCGCCGGGCTGGGACGGGCGTTACGACTGGGACGGCTATGCCGACCCGATGCTGCACCCATACGACCAGGACCCACCCGCGGGCTGGATCGGCCATGCCAACCAGCGCAGCCTGCCGCGCGGCTATGGCATGCAGCTGTCCAGCACCTGGTACTACCCCGAACGTGCCGAACGCCTGGCACAGCTGGCCGGCAACGGTCGCCACGACAGTCGCAGCCTGATTGCCCTGCAGAATGACCAGGTGACCTTGCTGGCCAACAAGCTCAAGCAGATGTTCGACGCCCCCGGCATGGCCCAGCCTCTGAGGCAGGCGATCGACGCCCTCCCAGCCGGGCAGCGCGACAAGGCCCGCGACACACTGGCCCGGCTCAAGGCCTTCGATGGCCGCCTGAGCCCGGTGTCGGCAGATGCCGCGCTGTACGAGTTGTTCTTGCAGGAGGTCGCTCGCCAGACCTTCCTCGATGACCTGGGCCCGGAGGCCGGCCCGGCGTGGCAGGCGTTCGTCAGCAATGCACGTTTGTCGTTCTCGGCGCAGGCCGATCATCTGCTGGGCCGCGATGACAGCCCTTTCTGGGATGACCGCACCACGCCGCAAAAAGAAGACAAACCCACCATCCTCGCCCGCAGCCTGGCAGGTGCAATGGAGGCCGGTATCGCGCAACTGGGTGCCGACCGACGCACCTGGCAGTGGGGCAAGCTGCACCAGTACCGCTGGCCGGCGCCGGCCTACCATGGCCTGGGCGATGCGATCAGCCGTGCGCCGCTTGCCGCAGGCGGCGACTTCACTACCCTGGCTCTTACACCATTCGCCTGGGGTAGCGACTTCGACACTCGCCTGCCAGCCTCGGCACGGATGATCGTCGACTTCGGCCAGGCCGAGCCCTTGCAGATACTGACCAGCAGCGGCCAGTCCGGCAACCCGGCCAGCGCGCATTACCGCGACGGGCTGGATGCCTGGTTCAAAGGGCGCTTCATGAGCCTGCCACTGCAACAGCAGAACTTCGGCAGGGCGTATGGCAACCAGCGGCTCACATTGGTACCGGGGCGATAAGGGCGCGCTTGAGGGAAGCCCGAGGGGGCCTGGAGAACTTTTTCAGCAGCCCCCTCCACATCCATCCGAACTAACGCCTTGCACCACAAATCCTAACGGGTAAGCCCAGAACTAGTGCCCGTGCCATGGACCTTGTCATCGCCCGCCCCGAAGGCCTGTACTGCCCACCCGGAGATTTCTACATCGACCCCTGGCGGCCCGTGGACCGGGCTGTCATTACCCACGGCCACGGCGACCACGCGCGCACCGGCAATGGCCATTACCTGACCGCCAGCCCCGGTGCCGGCATTCTGCGCAGCCGCCTGGGCCAGGACATCAATTTGCAGACCCTGCCCTACGGTGAGCGCCTGCTGCACCACGGTGTGACGTTGAGCCTGCACCCGGCCGGGCATGTGCTGGGTTCGGCGCAGGTGCGCATGGAGTACCAAGGTGAAGTCTGGGTTGCATCCGGTGACTACAAGGTAGAACCCGATGGCACCTGTGCCCCCTTCGAACCGGTGGCGTGCCACACCTTCATCACCGAATCGACCTTCGGCCTGCCGATCTACCGCTGGCCAAGCCAAAGCGAGATCTTCGCCGGCATCAATGCCTGGTGGCGGGCCAATAATGAACAGGGCAAGGCCAGCGTGCTGTTCTGCTATGCCTTCGGGAAGGCCCAGCGGATTCTGCATGGGCTGGATGCCAGCATTGGCCCGATCCTCGTACATGGCGCCATGGAGCCGCTCAACCGGGTGTACCGGGATGCCGGCATCCGCCTGCCGGAAACCCGCTACGCAGGCGATATTCCGCGCAACGATCCACTGCTGCGCCAGGCACTGGTCCTGGCGCCCCCATCCGCCAGCGGCAGCAGCTGGATGCGCCGTTTTGGCGATTACAGTGATGCCTTCGCCAGCGGCTGGATGCTGCTACGCGGCGCCCGCCGGCGGCGCGGCGTGGACCGGGGCTTTGTGCTGTCCGACCACGCCGACTGGCCTGGCCTGCTCTGGGCCATTGGCCAGACCGGTGCCCAACGGGTGATGGTCACCCACGGCTCGGTCGAGGTACTGGTGCGCTACCTCACCGAACAAGGCCTGGATGCCCGCGCCTTCGTCACCGAGTATGGCGACGAAGACGATGTGCCCAACACCGCCCCCTCACCATGAAAGCCTTCGCTACGCTGTTCCTGCGCCTGGACGCGACCACCTCCAGCAATGCCAAGCTCGAGGCACTGCGGGACTATTTCGACATGGCGCCCGCCGACGATGCTGCCTGGGCGGTGTATTTCCTGGCCGGCGGGCGCCCACGCCAGCTGGTGCCCACCCGCCTTCTACGTGAACTGGCAACGACGCTGGCTGGCCTGCCGGACTGGCTTTTCGAAGAAAGCTATCAGGCCGTGGGCGACCTGGCCGAGACCATTTCGCTGCTGCTGCCGCTGCACGCCGATGGCAGCGAGGAAGGCCTGGCCACCTGGGTGGAACAGCACTTGCTGCCCCTGCGCGGCCTGCCGCCTGAGCAAGTCAGGCTGCGCCTGCCACCGCTCTGGGCGCGGTTGGACCGCGCCAGCCTGATGCTGTGCCTGAAGCTGATCACTGGCAGCTTTCGCGTGGGCGTGTCAAAGCTGCTGGTCACTCGCGCCTTGGCGCAACTGGCCGGGCTAGATGCCAAACGCGTGGCCCAGCGCCTGGTCGGCTACACCGATACAGGCCATCGCCCTACTGCAGCCAGCTACCAGAGGCTGATCGCTCCAGAGTCCGCCGATGAACACAGCCAGCGCGGCGGCCAGCCCTACCCCTTCTTCCTGGCCCATCCGCTGCAAGTGTCCAGCGATCAATTCGATACCCTGCTCGGTCCACCAAGCGATTGGCAAATCGAGTGGAAGTGGGACGGCATTCGGGCGCAGGTGGTGAAGCGCGATGGCCAGCTGTGGGTGTGGTCGCGCGGCGAAGAACTGGTTACCGAGCGTTTCCCCGAACTGCATGGTCTGGCACAGACGTTGCCCGATGGCGTGGTGCTCGATGGCGAGATTCTGGTCTGGAAACCCGGTGAAACCGAGGCGGAACTGGCCGTGCAGCCTTTCGCCTTGCTGCAACAGCGCATCGGTCGCAAAACGCTGGGCAAAAAGCTGCTGAACGATGCGCCGGTGGTGTTGCAGGCCTACGACCTGTTGGAGTGGCAGGGCGATGACTGGCGCAGCCGCCCGCAGCACGAACGCCGAAGCCAGCTGGAACGCCTGGTGGATGAACACCCACTTGCCCCCGTGCTGTTGTCGCCTTTGCTGCAAGGCCCGGACTGGACCGACCTTGCCCGCCAGCGCGAGCAATCGCGCAGCCTGGGGGTGGAGGGCTTGATGCTGAAGCAGCGCGAGGCCCTTTACGGTGTGGGGCGCACCAAGGACATGGGCATTTGGTGGAAGTGGAAGATCGACCCGTTCAGCGTCGATGCGGTGCTGATTTATGCCCAACGCGGCCACGGCCGCCGGGCCAGCCTGTACAGCGACTACACCTTTGCCGTATGGGATGCACCGGCAGGTACACCTGGTCGTGCGCTGGTGCCCTTTGCCAAGGCCTATTCGGGGCTCAGTGACGTAGAAATGCGCAAGGTCGACGCCATCATCCGCAAGACCACGGTGGAAACGTTCGGCCCGGTACGCAGCGTGACGCCAACGCTGGTGTTCGAGCTGGGTTTCGAAGGCATCGCCCTGTCCCGGCGCCACAAAAGCGGTATCGCCGTGCGCTTTCCGCGCATGCTGCGCTGGCGGCTGGACAAGCCGGTGGAGGAGGCAGATGACCTGGCCACCTTGCAGGCGCTACTGGCCTGAAAAAGTTTGCGATGTCCGACTGCTGCAGGATGAGGCGCATTCGCTGAAACTATGCTTCTATTTTTGAGCCGACCCGTGTCGCAGACCGTTTTCGCCACGCAGCCAGGACCAACATGCACCATTCAACCCATGACCTGCTCTCCCCCGTACCGGGCATCACCCGCCAACTGCACAGTTTCCACTTCGGCCCCCGCAGTGGTGGCAAAGTCTATATACAGGCCTCACTGCACGCCGACGAGCTGCCGGGCATGCTGGTAGCCTGGCACCTCAAGCGCCGTCTGGTCGAGCTGGAACAGCAAGGCCGACTGCAGCGCGAGATCATTCTGGTCCCGGTGGCCAACCCGGTGGGCCTGGAGCAAGTGCTGCTGGACGCACCATTGGGGCGTTTTGAACTGCAAAGCGGCGAGAATTTCAATCGCAACTTCGTCGACCTGTCGGACAGCATCGGCGACGAGATTGAAGAACACCTCACCCAGGACCCACAGCACAACCTTGCACTGATCCGCGAATACCTGCGCCGAGGCCTGGACGCACACCCGGCCCGCACCCCTCTGCAGGCCCAGCGCCTGATACTGCAGCGCTTGGCCTGCGATGCCGATATGGTGCTGGACCTGCACTGCGATTTCGAAGCGGTCGAGCACCTGTACACCACACCCGATGCCTGGCCCCAGATCGAACCCTTGGCCCGTTACCTGGGTGCCCAGGCCAGCCTGCTGGCAACCGACTCGGGCGGGCAGTCGTTCGATGAATGCTTCAGCCTGGTCTGGTGGCAATTGCAGCAGCGTTTCGGCAAACGCTTTCCGATTCCGCTGGGCTGCTGCTCGGTAACCGTCGAGCTGCGTGGTCAGGCGGATGTCAGCCATGACCTTGCCAGCCAGGACTGCCAGGCGATCCTCGACTTCCTGACCCACGCCGGCGTCATCGAAGGCACCAGTGCCGCCCTGCCCGCACTGTTACGCCACGCCACGCCGTTGGCCGCAGTGGAACCCGTGGCAACGCCACTGGGTGGATTGCTGGTTTATCACGCCAAACCCGGCCAGCACCTGGAGGCCGGTCAATTGATCGCCGAAGTCATCGACCCGCTCAGTGACCGAGTTACCGCCCTGCGCAACAGCCAGCCAGGCCTGCTGTATGCGCGTAGCGTACGGCGCATGGCCACGGCTGGCATGGTCATCGCCCATGTGGCCGGCGAACAGGTATGCCGCAGCGGCTACCTGTTGGCCAATTGATCCGGTAAAACCATTGCAGCCGGCAGGTGGTCTGTAGAAGCACAGCCTTCGGAGGGCCATCTGCCTCATGCCTGCTGCTACCGACCTCGCCAATGCCTGGTTTGCCAAGCGCGGCTGGAAGCCCTTCGCTTTCCAACGGCGCGTATGGGCTGCCGTCGAACGGGGCGAGTCCGGTTTGCTGCATGCCAGTACCGGTGCAGGCAAGACCTACGCGGTATGGCTCGCTGCGCTACGTGCGTTCAAGGCTGGGCCGCAAGGCCGCCAGCCAGCGCCCTTACAGGTGGTGTGGGTGACGCCCATGCGTGCCTTGGCCGCCGACACCGCACGTGCGTTGCAAGCGCCGCTCGATGAGCTCGAGCTGCCGTGGAGCGTGGGGGTGCGCAGCGGCGATACCAACAGTGCCGAACGCGCCCGACAGGCCCGGCGGCTACCCAGTGTGCTGATCACCACCCCCGAAAGCCTGACCCTGCTGCTGACCCGGCCACAGGCACGTGAGGATTTCGCCACGCTGCAGCTGGTGGTGGTGGATGAATGGCACGAGCTGCTTGGCAACAAGCGCGGGGTACAACTGCAACTGGCCTTGGCGCGCCTGCGGCATTGGCACCCGGGCCTACCGACCTGGGGCTTGTCGGCAACGCTCGGCAACCTGCAACACGCACTGGATGTCTTGCTGCCGCAGGGCGGCCTGCTGGTGCAAGGCCGGCAAGACAAGGCGCTGCAAGTCGACACCCTGCTGCCAACAGTGATCGAGCGCTTCCCTTGGGCTGGGCACATGGGCCTGAAGATGCTCGACCAGGTCTGTCACGAGATCGACGCCAGTGCCAGTAGCCTGGTGTTCACCAACACCCGTGCCCAGGCCGAAGTCTGGTATCAGGCCCTGCTTGAGGCCCGCCCGGACTGGGCCGGGCTGATCGCCCTGCACCACGCCTCGCTGGCCCGCGATACCCGCGACTGGGTCGAGCGCAGCCTCAAGCAAGGCAGCCTGAAGGCGGTAATCTGCACGTCCAGCCTGGACCTGGGCGTGGACTTTCTGCCAGTGGAACGGGTGCTGCAGATCGGCTCGGCCAAGGGCATCGCCCGCCTGATGCAGCGGGCGGGTCGTTCAGGACACGCGCCTGGGCGGCGCTCCAGGGTCACCCTGGTGCCCACCCATAGCCTGGAACTGGTGGAAGCGGCGGCGGCCCGGCAGGCACTGACAGCCGGCCACATCGAAGCTCGTTTTTCACCGCGCCTGTGCATGGACGTGCTGGTACAGCATCTGGTCAGCATGGCCTTGGGCAGTGGCTTTCGCCCGGAGCAACTGCTCGCCGAAGTGCGCAGCACCTGGGCCTTTCGCGAGTTGCGCGACAACCAATGGCAATGGGCGCTGGATTTCGTCTGCCACGGCGGCAGCTCACTGACCGCTTACCCGGACTACCAGCGCGTCGAGCGTCAGGCCGACGGTGTTTATCGGGTTACCAGCGAACGCTTGGCGCGGCGCCACCGTATGGGCATCGGCACCATCGTCAGCGATGCCAACCTGCAATTGAAATACTGGAGCAAGGGCGGCGGGGGGAAAACGCTGGGCAGTGTTGAAGAAGCGTTCATCGCTCGCCTGCGCCCCGGCGATACGCTGGTGTTTGCCGGGCGGGTACTGGAGTTGGTGCGTGTGGAAAACATGACGGCCTATGTGCGTCGCAGCACCGCGCGCAAGGCCGCTGTGGCGCGCTGGAACGGCGGGCGCATGCCGCTCTCGAGCGAGCTGGCCGAGGCGCTGGTCGAGCAGCTCGATGCTGCAGCCCATGAACGCTTTGACGGGCCGGAAATGCGCGCAGTACGCCCACTGCTTGGGCTTCAGGCACAGTGGTCAGCCTTGCCCACCACAGGCACACTGCTGGCCGAGACCTTCAAGTCCCGTCAGGGCTGGCATCTGTTCCTGTACCCCTTTGCCGGGCGCATGGCCAACCTGGGCTTGGCCAATCTGATTGCCTGGCGGGTCAGCCGCGCACAACCGCTGTCGGTGTCGATTGCCGTCAATGACTACGGATTCGAACTCCTCAGCCCTGCCAAGGTGGACTGGGCTACGCACCTGCCGCAAGCGCTAGGCACCGGGCATCTGCTGGAAGATGTGCTGGCCAGCCTGAATGCCGGGGAAATGGCACTGCGGCGCTTTCGGGAAATTGCCCAGATTGCCGGCCTGGTGTTTGGCGGCTATCCCGCCGCGCAGAAGAGTACGCGGCAGATCCAGGCCTCCAGCGGCCTGTTCTATGAGGTGTTTCGCAAACACGACGCAGGGAATTTGCTGCTTGGCCAGGCGCGGGATGAGGTATTGAGCGAAGAGCTGGAAATCGAGCGGCTACGTCGGCAATTGCTAAAAATGAGCGCGTTGCAACTGGACCTGCGGGCGTTGAAGCGGCCAGGGCCACTGGCGTTTGCCTTGCTGGTGGAAGGCATGCGCGAGACGTTGAGCACCGAGAAACTGGCAGACCGGATTGCGCGGATGGTGGCGGACCTGGAGCAAGCGGCGGACGCGGAATGAATTACCAACCCATCGAACACTGTGGTCAGGTGCTCTGGCTGCTCGCCGACAAAGCCATCTACTGGCCCGCCCGCCGGGCCCTGCTGGTGGCCGACGTGCACATCGGAAAGGCCGCCAGCTACCGTGCCCTGCATCAACCGGTGCCACGCGGAACGACTGAGGCGACACTCGCCCGGCTCGATAGCTTGCTGGCCGCGCATGACTGTGAGCAACTGATCATCCTGGGCGACTTTCTGCATGCCCGCACGGCCCGTGCACCGGCAACGCTGGCCAAAGTGGATGATTGGCGCAAGCGGCACAAAGAACTGAAAATAGTGCTCATACGCGGCAATCATGACCGCAACGCCGGCGATCCACCCGCCTCGCTCGATATTCAGGTCGTGGACGAGCCTTGGGTTCTGGAGCCCTTTGCCCTGCAGCACGAGCCGCAGCTCCACCACACACACCCGGTACTGGCGGGCCACGTACACCCAGTCTTCGTCCTGCGAGGCAAGGCCCGTCAGCGCCTGCGCCTGCCTTGCTTCCTGATCGATGAGCAGGTCAGCCTGCTACCTGCATTCGGTGAGTTCACCGGAGGGTGGGAAATAACGCCCGCCAGCGCCAGCCGCGTGTACCTGGCTGGCGCTGACCGCGTCTGGACGCTGTAGCGACGCTCAGGCAACAGGGGCGGGAGGCGCCTCGTCCGGCAAGGTCGGCTCGCCAGGCTCCATGGGTGGCGTCTCACCGGGCTCCGGCGGTTGTGGAGTATCGGGGTCAGGTTGATGAGGCACGCCCCCCGCCTGCATGGGCAGCGGGTGCGCCAGCAGTGACCAGGGCAACAACCCTACGTGATTGGGCTGCAGGCCTGCCAGCTTGGCACTGATTGCGGGATGGAGTTTCATTGGCTGCTCCTGACGAAAGCCGATGCACATCATGCACACCGGCGTTACTTCGTTGGAGTGCCAAAGGCGCGGGTAATTCCCCGCGCTTGTCGGCTCAGGTACGCGGCAGGGTGACGCCGCGCTGGCCCTGGTATTTGCCGCCACGGTCCTTGTACGACACTTCGCACTCTTCGTCGGACTGCAAGAACAGCATCTGCGCCACGCCTTCGTTGGCGTAGATCTTCGCCGGCAGCGTGGTGGTGTTGGAGAACTCCAACGTCACGTGGCCTTCCCACTCGGGCTCGAGCGGCGTGACGTTGACGATGATGCCGCAACGGGCGTAAGTGCTCTTGCCCAGGCAAATGGTCAGCACGTCACGGGGAATGCGGAAATATTCGACAGTGCGCGCCAGGGCGAAAGAGTTTGGCGGGATGATGCACACGTCGCTCTTGATATCGACGAAGCTGCCAGCATCGAAATTTTTCGGATCGACGGTAGCCGAGTTGATGTTGGTGAACACCTTGAATTCGTCGGCGCAGCGTACGTCGTAGCCATAGCTGGAGACGCCGAAGGAGATCACGCGGTTGTCCTGCTCGCCGCGCACCTGGCGCTCGACGAAGGGTTCGATCATGCCGTGTTCCTGCGCCATGCGGCGAATCCACTTGTCCGATTTGATGCTCATGGCGGGGTGTCCTGAAGAGTTGCGTGGTGAAAATCGTGATGCGCATATTACCGGTCCCGGCGCCCAGGTTAAAGTTCCATCCCTAATCCCGCGCCGGGTGGGGGCTGCAGCAGCCGCCGATCCGAATTTGCCTAAAGCGGCTTCTGACCATTGGCAGGTTGCGGAAAGTGGGGTAAGGTGTTGCCACTGTGCTGCACGTGACACCGAGAATCTCTAGTTTGATGCACGATCCTGATCGGCCCATCGCTGAATTTTCTGCTCTCTTTGCGCTCAGTCCCGGGCAGGGTTTTTCCTGACCGTTATCAAATTGTCCAAGGAGACAGAAAAATGTCCAACCGTCAATCCGGTGTTGTTAAGTGGTTCAACGACGAGAAAGGCTACGGCTTCATCACCCCTCAGTCGGGCGACGACCTGTTCGTGCACTTCAAAGCCATCCAAGCTGACGGCTTCAAAACCCTGAAAGAAGGCCAGGCTGTTACTTTCGTCGCTACCCGCGGCCAGAAAGGCATGCAGGCTGAAGAAGTTCAGATCGCCTAAGTCGATCTAGCTTCCTAGCTTTCAAAAAAACCCGCCTTCTGGCGGGTTTTTTCATGCCTGCTCGAAATAGGCGCTGGCCTCTTCGCAGGCTCACCCGCTCCCCAGGGACTGCACAGATTTCAAGTGCGGCGCAGTCGCTGTGTGCGGGCAAACCCGGTATGACAGGTCAGTCTTCGCTGATGGTAATGCTCGGCATTGCCGGTGCCGCTGCTTCCTGCAGCACGATCCGCGCGCCCACCTGGCGGGCCAGTTCCTGGTAAACCATGGCAATCTGGCTTTCCGGCTCGGCAATCGCAGTCGGCTTGCCGCTGTCGGCCTGCTCACGGATCAGCATCGACAACGGCAGCGACGCCAGCAGGTCGACGCCATACTGGCTGGCCAGCTTCTCGCCGCCACCTTCACCGAACAGGTGTTCGGCATGGCCGCAATTCGAGCAGATATGCACAGCCATGTTCTCGACCACGCCCAGCACCGGAATGTTGACCTTACGGAACATTTCCACGCCCTTCTTGGCATCCAGCAGCGCCAGGTCCTGCGGCGTGGTGACGATCACCGAACCGACCACCGGCACCTTTTGTGCCAGGGTCAGCTGGATGTCACCGGTACCCGGTGGCATATCGATCACCAGGTAATCCAGGTCATCCCAAGCGGTCTGGGTGACCAGTTGCAGCAGCGCGCCCGACACCATCGGACCACGCCATACCATTGGCGTGTTGTCGTCGGTGAGGAAGGCCATCGACATCACTTCCACGCCGTGGGCCTTGATCGGCACGAACCACTTCTGCTCGCGAATCTGTGGACGGGTACCCTCGGCAATGCCGAACATCACACCCTGACTGGGGCCGTAGATATCGGCATCGAGGATACCTACCCGGGCACCCTCGCGCGCGAAGGCCAAGGCCAGGTTGGCTGCGGTGGTCGACTTGCCCACACCGCCCTTGCCCGAGGCCACGGCGATGATGTTCTTGACGTTGGCCATGGCTGGCACTTGGGCCTGGGCCTTGTGCGCAGCCACCACGCAGTCGATCGAAACTTGGGCACCAGTGACACCCTCAAGGCCGCCGATGGCGGTCTGCAGCACCTGGGCCCAGCCGTTCTTGAACAGCCCAGCGGCATAACCCAACTGCAACTGCACGCTGACCTGCCCGCCCTGGATATCGATGGCGCGCACGCAGCCGGCGCTGACCGGGTCCTGGTTCAGGTAGGGGTCGGTGTACTGGCGAAGCACGCCTTCAACGGCGGCACGGGTGACGGCACTCATGGAGACTCCCATTGGCAAACTGAATGTAAAACAGCCGCCTATCCTAACCCGTCAATCGTCAGCAGATACGCTTGCGGGGTGAAATATCTTCGCCAGCCCTTTATAGTGGCCGATCATCCTCATTTTTACCCCGTAGCCAGATAAGTAGCCGAGCCACCATGTCCGAGCCACGCCAGATTCTCGTCACCAGCGCCCTGCCCTATGCCAATGGATCGATCCATCTCGGCCATATGCTGGAGTACATCCAGACGGACATGTGGGTGCGCTTCCAGAAGCTGCGCGGCAACCAGTGCATCTATGTCTGCGCCGATGACGCCCACGGTTCGGCCATCATGCTGCGCGCCGAAAAGGAAGGCATCACCCCGGAACAGCTGATCGCCAACGTCCAGGCCGAGCACAGCAGCGATTTCGCCGACTTCCTGGTGGACTTCGACAACTTCCACTCCACCCACAGTGAAGAGAACCGCGAGCTGTCGAGCCTGATCTACTCGCGCCTGCGTGAAGCCGGGCACATCGCCACCCGTTCGGTGACCCAGTACTTCGACCCGGAAAAAGGCATGTTCCTCGCCGACCGCTTCATCAAGGGCACCTGCCCGAAGTGCGCGGCCGAAGACCAGTACGGCGACAACTGCGAAAAATGCGGCGCCACTTACGCACCTACCGAGCTGAAGAACCCCAAGTCAGCGATCTCCGGTGCCACCCCGGTACTGCGTGATTCCCAGCACTTCTTCTTCAAGCTGCCAGACTTCCAGGCCATGCTGCAGCAATGGACCCGAAGCGGCACCCTGCAGGACGCGGTAGCCAACAAGCTGGCGGAATGGCTGGATTCCGGCCTGCAGGAGTGGGATATCTCCCGCGACGCGCCGTACTTCGGCTTCGAGATCCCGGGTGAGCCTGACAAGTACTTCTACGTATGGCTGGATGCGCCGATCGGCTACATGGCCAGCTTCAAGAACCTCTGCGCACGCCGCCCGGAACTGGACTTCGACGCCTTCTGGAACGAGGGCTCCAAGGCCGAGCTGTACCACTTCATCGGCAAGGATATCGTCAACTTCCACGCCCTGTTCTGGCCAGCCATGCTCGAAGGCGCCGGCTTCCGCAAGCCGACCGCGGTCAACGTGCACGGCTACCTGACGGTCAACGGCGCCAAGATGTCCAAGTCGCGCGGCACCTTCATCAAGGCCCGCACCTATCTGGACCACCTGCAGCCGGAATACCTGCGTTACTACTATGCGGCCAAGCTGGGCCGTGGCGTCGACGACCTGGACCTGAACCTGGAAGACTTCGTGCAGAAGGTCAACTCCGACCTGGTCGGCAAGGTCGTCAACATTGCCAGCCGTTGCGCCGGTTTCATCCACAAGGGCAACGAAGGCGTGATGGTAAGCGGTGATGCCGCGCCTGAGCTGACCGAAGCCTTCCTGGCTGCCGCGCCCTCCATCGCCGAAGCCTATGAGGCCCGTGATTTTGGCCGCGCCATGCGCGAAATCATGGCACTGGCCGACCGCGCCAACGCCTGGATCGCCGACAAGGCACCGTGGTCGCTGGCCAAGCAGGAAGGCAAGCAGGATGAAGTCCAGGCCATCTGCGCCCAAGGCATCAACCTGTTCCGCCAGCTGGTGATTTTCCTCAAACCGGTACTTCCGGTGCTGGCTGCTGACGCCGAGGCATTCCTCAACGTGGCCCCGCTGACCTGGAACGACCACCTGACACGTCTGGAAAACCACCCGCTTAACCCGTTCAAGGCCCTGATGAGCCGTATCGAGCCGGCCAAGGTCGAAGCCATGATCGCTGCCAGCAAGGAAGACCTGCTGGCTGCCGAAGCCAATGCCCCGGCGGGCAATGGCGAACTGACCAAGGACCCGCTGTCGGCAGAGATCGAGTTCGATACCTTCGCGGCCGTCGACCTGCGCGTGGCGCTGATCGTCAAGGCTGAAGCCGTAGCGGGTGCCGACAAGCTGCTGCAACTGACCCTGGACATTGGTGACGAGCGCCGCAACGTGTTCTCCGGCATCAAGTCGGCCTACCCAGACCCGTCCAAGCTGGAAGGCCGCCTGACCATGATGGTAGCCAACCTCAAACCACGGAAGATGCGCTTTGGCGTGTCCGAGGGCATGGTCATGGCTGCCGGCCCTGGCGGTGAAGAAATCTACCTGCTGAGCCCGGACAGCGGCGCCAAGCCAGGCCAGCGCATCAAGTAACTCCCCTGCGGGCCATTGTGGGAGCGGCCTGCCCGCTCCCACAATACGCAGGCCCCTTCATGTCAAATCCGGACAATCGCCCTGATTCCCGGCTATCGTCATCTCATGAATGACTACATCCTGGTCCTGATCAGCGCCGCACTGATCAATCACCTGTGCCTGCTCAGACAGCCACTCTCCGGGTTGCAACTACAGGTGCACGGCCTGGCCTGCGCCCTGTGCATTGCCCTGGGCGTAATCGGCGCGCAACTGCTGGCGTACGCCGTACTTGCCCCGTTGCACATCCACGATCTTGCCCTGTTCCTGCTATTGCCTTGGCTGGCTTTGCTCGCCTGGGGCCTGCCCTGGCTACTGGCCAAGTGGCGCCCAGCCTGGCCCGTAGTGGGGTTGCCAGCGCTGCTGTTGAGCAATGCCGCAGCGCTTGGGGTGGCTCTACAACAGGCAAGCGACGACGTCAGCTGGCCAACCGCGCTACTCCAAGGCTTGCTGACGGCTGGCGGCTTCTGGCTGACGCTGATGGTGTTCGCCGACCTGCACCAGCGCAGCGTCCACGCCGATATCCCCGACGCGCTGCGCGGCCTGCCCATCCAATTGATCGGTGCCGGGGTAATGGCCATGGCGTTTTCCGGCTTCAACGGGATGTTTGGCCAATGAGCAGCCCCGATCCGCGCCTGCGCACCAGCATGGGCCTGGTGTTGCTCGCCTGCACGCCTGGACTGCTGGCGCTAATGTGGCTGCATGGCTGGGGCATGGTGCTGAACCTGTTGCTGTGTGCCAGTGCCGCGCTGCTGTGCGAAGCATTGCTGCTGGCACTGCGCAATCAATCACTGAGCCAGGCGCTAAACGACGGCAGCGCACTGGTAACCGTCGTGCTACTGGCGGCCGCCCTGCCCACCCTGGCGCCATGGTGGCTGCCGGTCATCGCGGCATGTGTTGCGATCGGCATCGGCAAGCAGGCCTATGGTGGGGTCGGGCGAAATCTGTTCAATCCGGCCATGGTGGGTTACGCCTTCGTGCTGCTCAGCTTCCCATTGCAGATGAACCATTGGCCGGCACAGGCCCCGGGCCTGCTCGACAGCCTGCAGCAGGTGTTCGCTGGGGGCGATCAGATTGATGCCTGGGCCCGTCCGACATTGCTCGACGGCCTACGCCACAACCGCAGCCTGACCATTGACGAGCTGTTTGCCAGCCATCCGGGCTTTGGCAGCATTGGTGGGGCAGGCAGCGAATGGGTCAACCTGGCATTCCTGCTTGGCGGCCTGTTTTTGTTGCAGCGCAAGGTGATCAGTTGGCATGCACCGGCAGGTTTGCTGGCTGGGCTATTGATATTCAGCCTGTTGGGCTGGAATGGTTCGGGGTCGGACTCCAATGGCTCGCCTTTGCTGCACCTGTTTTCCGGCTCGACCATGCTGGCAGCATTCTTCATTGCGACCGAGCCGGTGTCCGGCCCCAGAAACGACTGGGCCAAGTTGTGCTTCGGCCTGGGAACAGGGCTGCTCATCTACCTGATTCGTACCTGGGGCAGCTACCCGGATGGCACCGCGTTCGCCGTCCTGCTGATGAACCTTTTGGCACCGGCACTCGAGCGCGTGGCTGTGCAACGTCAGCAGGCAGCCCGATGAAGCATGGAGCTCGGGATGTGGGCCTGCTGCTACTGACTGGAGTATTGGCAGTGTCAGTCACCCTGGCCTGGCGGCAGTGGACCAGCCCGGCCATCGCCAGCGCCGAAAAACAAATGCAAAGCCGCCAGCGGCTGGCCGTGCTGCCCGAAGGCAGCTATGACAACCAGCCCCTGGAAAGCCCACTGCCAAGGCCCGCCGCACAGCGGCCCAACAGCCGTATCCTGGCGGCTTACCGTGCCACTATGGCAGGCAAGCCAAGCGCCATAGTTCTGGTCACACAGGCGCAGGGATATGTCGGGCCAATCGTGCTGAGCGTCGCGATCGCCACAGACGGCCGGCTGATCGGCAGCCAGGTCGTCGAACAACAGGAAAGTCCCGGGCTGGGCGCTCACCTGGCTGACCCACAGCTGCAGTGGCTGAAACAGTTCGACAACCGCCATCAGGGCGATCACTGGGCGCTAAAGCGGGACCAGGGTGATTTTGACCAGTTGGCCGGCGCAACCGTGACCTCGCGGGCAGTGATCGCCGCGTTGCAGGACGCACTGAATTATTTCGATGAGCAGCGTAGTGTATGGCTGGAGGGCGCCGCGCATGAATAGGTTTTGCCTGCTGGCCATGAGCCTCGCGCCCCTGTTGGGCGCCACCCGAACGCTGGGTGAAGGCGCGGCCATCGGCCTGTGCGCAGTGGTGATGGGATGCCTGCACCAACTGTTGCTGGCCCCCCTGCGTAAACGCGTCGCCAGCTGGGCATATGTACTGGCCAGCCTGCTGCTACTGGCAGCTCTGGCCAGCTGCCTGCAGTTGGCCATGCGGGCCTGGCTGCTACCACTGGCGATTGCACTGGGTCACTATCCCGCATTGTTGTGCCTGCAATGCCTGGCCAGTGACCATCTGCTTCCTGACCAACGCCGCTGGCACGTGCTCGCAAAGCACCTCGGCGCTGTCTTTGCCAGTTGCCTGCTGCTGGGCGCCAGCCGCCAATGGCTGGCTGACCATACCGAGCTGCACCTGGCCAGCCTCGCCCCCGGTGCGCTACTGCTGCTGGGATTGCTGTTGGCCTTGTACAATCGCCTGCGTCCGGGCTCTGCCCATCCACATCGTCAAGGAAAGCCCTGATTTCATGAATGCCGCCAAACGCCTGGAGATTTTTCGCAGGCTGCACGAAGACAACCCCGACCCAAAGACCGAACTGGCCTACACGACCCCGTTTGAACTGCTGGTCGCCGTGACACTGTCCGCGCAATCCACCGACGTCGGCGTCAACAAGGCCACTGCCCGCCTGTTCCCCGTCGCCAACACCCCCGAGGCCATCTATGCCCTGGGCGTTGAAGGCCTTAGCGAATACATCAAGACCATCGGCCTCTACAACAGCAAGGCCAAGAATGTCATAGAAGCGTGCCGGCTGCTGATCGAGCGCCACGACAGCCAGGTACCGCAAACCCGCGAAGCGTTGGAAGCGCTGCCCGGCGTCGGCCGTAAAACCGCCAACGTGGTGCTTAACACCGCGTTTCGCCAACCGGCGATGGCAGTGGACACCCATATCTTCCGGGTGAGTAACCGCACGGGTATCGCGCCAGGTAAAACGGTGCTGGAAGTGGAAAAGAAACTGCTCAAGTTCGTACCAAAGGATTACCTGCTCGATGCCCACCACTGGCTGATCCTGCACGGGCGCTATGTGTGCCAGGCGCGCAAGCCACGGTGCGGCAGCTGCAGGATCGAAGATTTGTGCGAGTACAAGCACAAAACCTCCGACGATTGAGCCGATAGGCAGAAACCAATCAGGTCGATTGAAAAAATCTTTTTTACCAGCGTCTGCTTTCTGGTTATAAGGACGGCCAATGGCCCCTTGGCTTGGAGCGACTCATGAGTACCGATAAAGACGACCTGTCGATCGATGATGATTTTGTTGCCGCAGACGATGACGCGGAACCACAGGTTGAAACCGCAAAGACCAACCTGAGCAAACGCCGCACCATCGACAACATGCTAGAAGAACGGCGCCTGCAGAAGCAGCTGGCCGATTTCGATTACGACCTTTAGTTCTGGCCCTTTAGTCATGGATCGTTAGCCTTGGCAAAGCCTCCTGGCTGGAGGCTTCAAGGCCTGGCGGTCAGTTCAGACCTTGCCGTTGCGCCAGCTCGATCAGGTCAACCAGTGACCGTGCGTTGAGCTTGAGCAAGAGCCGCGACTTGTAGGTACTGACCGTCTTGTTGCTGAGGTACATGCTGTCGGCAATCTCCTTGTTCGAACGCCCTCGCGCCAGTTGTTGCAGCACGGTCATCTCTCGCGCAGAAAGGCGATTCACCATATCCGTCTCACTGCTCGCGCCCCTGCCACGTGACGCATGCAAGGCCTGGTTGGGGAAGTAGCTGTAACCCGACAACACAGCCTTGATAGCGCTGAGCAGCTCGGTAAGCTCCTGCTGCTTGCACACGTAACCCGCCGCCCCCGCCTGCATGCAGCGCATCGAAAAGTTACCGGGAGCCTGCGACGTCAGCACCAGCACCTTGCTACCCGGGCTGAATGTCGCCATGCGGGCGATCACCTCCAGGCCATCCAGTTTCGGGATACCGATATCCAGCACCACAATATCCGGCAGGTGTTGCCGTGTCAGCTGCAGCGCAGCCACCCCATTATCAGTCTCCGCCACAACGTCATACCCATGCCGCTCCATCAGCATGCGTACGGCCAGGCGTATGACCGGATGATCATCCACGATAAGCACTTTATTCATGCGATATCCATACATTGTTGTTGCTTTGGCACGCCACGATAACCGACAGGACGCTTGCTGGCGCGGCGATTTACCAGTGAAAGCCATGGACAGACAAAACCTACAGAGCTTACAGAAACTTCCTACACATTAAGACTATGGTTGTAACAAACAAATTACTTATTACCGAAAGAAACGGTACCACCCACTAACATAAACGCACCAGTTGAATACTGATCTTCAGCAGAGGAGAACTTCCGACTCGAACGCGTTGAAAAATCAACACAACGAGGTTCTCTGACGATCATTCCTCCCCCGGGAAAGAATCCAGCCTTTAGTTGAGTACAGCAGTAAGGTAAAGATGGACAAAACCGCTGGAGACGGCCCCTATGACCCAAGCACAACCTGTCGCCCCGCTGACGATCATTGCCATCTTCGCGGGGATTATCGAAGCCTCCGCCCTTGCCACACTGCCATTTCTCGGCGAGTCCAGCCAAAAGCTCTACACCTGGTTCCTGGTAGGTTTTCCATTCTTTCTGACGGCACTGTTTTTTCTGACGCTCAACTTCAATTACAAGTCGTTCTACAGCCCGCTCCCCAACAACCCTGTACACGACAACACGCCAGCACTGAACAGTGCGGCCACACCCGCTATTGCCAATGATGCCCGTGAGGCGGTACAGGGCGAGCCTGTTACATTCATGTTCTCCGGCCCCGACGCCTGTCGCATGATGGAACAACAACTCTTGCACGCTCTTGCCCACCCCCCCGAGCCGGCGCGAGTCTGGCGCTTTTGTAATCTGGATAGACGTCAATGTGCGCAGCTTTCGATCAGCGCACTTGAGGGCGATGATGTGAACCCTCGAAGTTGAACGACTCGCCTTTGCGCAGGCATAAAAAAACCCCGGACTGAGCCGGGGTTTTCACACACACCAGCAATCAGAGCAGCGAACGGCCCTTGTTGGCGGCAATGCGCATACGCAGCGCGTTGAGCTTGATGAAGCCAGCAGCGTCTTCCTGGTTGTAGGCACCACCATCTTCTTCAAAGGTGGCGATGTTGGCATCGAACAGCGAATCGTCCGACTTGCGGCCAACCACGGTCACATTGCCCTTGTACAGCTTCAGGCGCACCACACCATTCACGTTCACCTGCGAAGCATCGATCATCTGCTGCAGCATCAGACGCTCCGGGCTCCACCAGTAGCCGGTGTAGATCAGGCTGGCATACTTGGGCATCAGCTCATCTTTCAGGTGAGCGACTTCGCGGTCCAGGGTGATCGACTCGATGGCACGGTGGGCCTTGAGCATGATGGTACCGCCAGGCGTTTCGTAGCAACCGCGCGACTTCATGCCGACGTACCGGTTTTCGACGATGTCCAGGCGGCCGATGCCGTTGGCACCACCGATACGATTCAGGTCGGCCAGAACGGTAGCCGGGGATTTCTCGACGCCGTCGATGGCAACGATGTCACCATTGCGGTAGGTCAGCTCGATATAGGTAGCCTGGTCCGGGGCGTTCTCAGGCGAGACACTCCAGCGCCACATGTCTTCTTCGTGCTCGGTCCAGGTATCTTCCAGGACACCGCCTTCATAGGAGATGTGCAGCAGGTTGGCGTCCATCGAGTACGGCGACTTCTTCTTGCCGTGGCGCTCGATCGGGATGCCGTGCTTCTCGGCGTAGTCCATCAGCTTTTCGCGGGACAGCAGGTCCCACTCGCGCCATGGGGCGATGACCTTGACGCCTGGCTTCAGGGCATAGGCACCCAGCTCGAAGCGCACCTGGTCGTTACCCTTGCCGGTGGCGCCATGGGAAATGGCGTCGGCGCCGGTTTCGTTGGCGATTTCGATCAGGCGCTTGGCGATCAGCGGACGGGCGATGGAAGTACCCAGCAGGTACTCGCCTTCGTAGACGGTGTTGGCGCGGAACATCGGGAACACGAAGTCACGCACGAACTCTTCGCGCAGGTCGTCGATGTAGATCTCTTTAACGCCCATTGCCTGGGCCTTGGCACGAGCCGGTTCGACCTCTTCGCCCTGACCCAGGTCAGCGGTGAAGGTCACCACTTCGCAGTTGTAGGTATCCTGCAGCCACTTGAGAATCACCGAAGTATCAAGGCCGCCGGAATACGCCAGTACGACCTTTTTTACGTCCGCCATGCCATCACTCCACGGGGTTGTACGGAAAGGGACCGATTCTACCGGCGTTGCGGATAAATTTACAGTGGGGCGACAGCTTCTGACGACAAAGCGACAGAAATTGTCGGAAGGGCGACTTGCCAGATCAACACGGAAATTTGACGCAAGGGTTGGCGCCCCATCCGGTCTCAGGGCGCCTTCGCCCCCGACGCGGCAGCAGCCGGAACGGCTGGAGCGGGAGCAGCCGGCGACACGGGCTCAACCGGTTTTTCCACCGCCTTTTCAACCTCCGCCACCCGATCCAGCTCGATATTCACCCGCCGATTACGCGCCCGGTTCGATGCACTGTTGTTCTTCGCCAGCGGATAACGCTCACCATGGAAGCGCACAGTAATCTGCTCTTGCGGCACACCGTGAGCCTTGAAGTAATCGGCCACGGCCAATGCGCGGCGGCGCGACAGGTCGCGGTTGGTCAGGCGGTTGCCACTGTTGTCGGAGTGGCCGTTGAGCTCGATATGGTTAACCGTAGGGTCGGCCTTCAGGTAGTCGACAATCACCTCCAGCCGCGCCTTGGCTGCTGCATCCAGCTCGTAACCGCCCCCAGGGAAGCCCACTTGAGTCTGGCGCACCTGGTCATAGTTCATCGGCAACAGCTTGCCGGCACAGACCTGATAGTCATTGTAGGCTTTGGCGAAGCTGACCGGCAGCACCCGCACCTCCATCGGCCTGCCCGCCTCACCGGTGTAGTTGCGCACGACGGTGCTACGCCCGTCGAGCAAACCGTTGATCAGCCGGCTGGCCTGCCCTTGGGAGGAGCTGAACAGCACACCGCTGCGGGCCATGCGCACATGGCCCAGGTTGATATCGCCACGCCCAGGTTGCCAAGGCGCTGCCGCGGCCAGCAGGCTGGCGGTGCCGGCACCCAGTACGTTGCTGTCCGAACGCAGCTGGAACACCGGCTGCTCGCCTGCCCGGCGCACGAACGTACCGCTGCCGAAACCTTCGATCGGTTGGCTCAGACGACACTCGAACTGGTCACCCTCGACCTGCCAGGCAATGTTCTCCATGCGCGTCTGGAAAGTCAGTGCGCCGGCCGGCAGGCTGGCGAACAGGGTCAACAGGGCTAGGTAACGCTGGCGCACGGGCGGCTCCACAATTTCTGACGGCTTACCAGCAGGCTATCGGACGCCGCGCGGAAAACTTGATAGCCGTGCTCGCCCCAGGGTTTTCCGGTAGGATTGGGGCTTGAGTTCGACCCGCCTGGAATCCCCAATGTCCGATCGCCTGACCCTCCTGCGCCCCGACGACTGGCACATCCATCTGCGCGATGGTGCCGTCCTGCCCCAAACCGTTGGCGACGTGGCGCGTACCTTCGCCCGTGCCATCGTCATGCCCAACCTCGTGCCGCCGGTGCGCAATGCCACCGAGGCCGGCGCCTACCGTGAGCGCATTCTGGCTGCCCGCCCGGCCGGCAGCCGCTTCGAGCCGCTGATGGTGCTGTACCTCACCGACAACATCAGCCCTGAGGACGTCCGCGCGGCCAAGGCCAGCGGTTTCGTATACGCCGCCAAGCTGTACCCGGCCGGCGCCACCACCAACTCCGATTCCGGCGTGACCAGCATCGACAACATCTTCCCGGCCATAGAGGCACTGGCGGAAGTGGGCATGCCGCTGCTGGTGCATGGCGAAGTGACCCGCAGCGAGATCGACGTGTTCGACCGCGAGAAGCGCTTCATCGACGAGCACTTGCGCCGTGTGGTCGAGCGCTTCCCGACGCTGAAAGTGGTGTTCGAACACATCACCACCAGCGACGCCGCGCAGTTCGTCACCGAGGCCCCGGCCAACGTGGGTGCGACCATCACCGCCCAGCACCTGCTGTACAACCGCAACCACATGCTGGTTGGCGGCATTCGTCCGCACTTCTACTGCCTGCCGATCCTCAAGCGCAATACCCACCAGGTGGCCTTGCTGGACGCCGCCACCAGCGGCAACCCGAAGTTCTTCCTCGGCACCGACTCGGCACCTCATGCCCGTCACGCCAAGGAAGCAGCCTGCGGTTGCGCGGGTTGCTACACCGCCTATGCGGCCATCGAGATGTACGCCGAAGCGTTCGAACAGCGTAACGCGCTGGACAAGCTGGAAGGCTTCGCCAGCCTGCACGGCCCGGCCTTCTATGGCCTGCCGGCGAACACCGACACCATTACCCTGGTCCGCGAAGAATGGACCGCTCCGGAAAGCCTGCCATTTGGCGAGCAAACCGTAGTCCCGCTGCGCGCTGGCGAAAAACTGCGCTGGCGCCTGCTGGAGAAAAACGCGTGAGCGAAGACCTTTACGAAGACGACCTGGACACCCAAGGCAGCAGCGGTCCTCGCCACCCGATGGCCGAGCGCTTCCGCGGCTATCTGCCGGTCGTGGTGGATGTTGAAACCGGTGGTTTCAACAGCGCTACCGATGCATTGCTGGAAATTGCCGCCGTCACCATCGGCATGGACGAGAAAGGTTTCCTGTTCCCCGAGCATACCTACTTCCACCGAGTAGAGCCGTTCGAGGGCGCCAACATCGAGCCGGCCGCGCTTGAGTTCACCGGGATCAAGCTGGACCATCCGCTACGCATGGCAGTCAGCGAGGAAAGCGCGATGACCGACATATTCCGCGGCGTGCGCAAGGCCCTCAAGGCCAACGGCTGCAAGCGGGCGATTCTGGTCGGCCACAACAGCAGCTTCGACCTGGGTTTCCTCAATGCAGCAGTGGCGCGCAATGACCTGAAGCGCAACCCGTTCCACCCGTTCTCCAGCTTCGACACCGCCACCCTGGCGGGCCTGGCGTATGGCCAGACCGTGCTGGCGCGGGCCTGTCAGAGCGCCGACATCGACTTCGACGGGCGTGAGGCGCACTCGGCACGTTACGACACCGAGAAAACGGCTGAGCTGTTCTGCGGCATCGTCAACCGCTGGAAAGAAATGGGCGGCTGGCGCGATTTCAACGACTGATCTGCCAAAAGCATTCGCGGGCACGCCCGCTCCCACAGGTTAACCTTTGCCTTCAGGCATGCAGAGAATCTGTGGGGGCGGGCGCTCCCGCGAAGAGGCCGGCACAGGAAGGCAAAAAAAACCGGCCACGAAGGCCGGTTTTTTTGTGCACGCAGCAATTACAGCTTGCCAGCGTTCTCGCTCAGGTAGGCAGCAACGCCTTCAGGCGAAGCGTTCATGCCCTTGTCGCCTTTTTTCCAGTTGGCAGGGCAGACTTCGCCGTGCTCTTCGTGGAACTGCAGAGCGTCGACCAGACGCAGCAGCTCGTCCATGTTACGGCCCAGTGGCAGGTCGTTGACGATCTGCGAACGGACAACACCATTGGTATCGATCAGGAAGGCGCCACGGAAGGCCACGCCGCCTTCGGACTCGACGTCGTAGGCTTTGCAGATTTCGTGGGTCATGTCGGCAGCCAGGGTGTACTTCACCTGGCCGATACCGCCGTTGTTGACCGGGGTATTACGCCAGGCGTTGTGGGTGAAGTGCGAGTCGATCGACACGCCGATCACTTCCACGTTGCGCGCCTGGAAGTCAGGGATGCGGTTGTCCAGGGCGATCAGCTCGGACGGGCAGACGAAGGTGAAGTCCAGCGGGTAGAAGAACACCAGGCCGTACTTGCCCTTGATGGCCGAGGCCAGGTTGAAGCTATCGACGATCTCGCCATTGCCCAGCACGGCCGGAACGGTGAAATCGGGGGCTTTCTTACCAACGAGTACGCTCATTGTAATCTCCTGATGAGGGTGAAAAACCGTTTGCCGGGCCAGACGGGCTTGCCCGACATCCAACAAAGGCCGACCATCATACACGGCTTCTCATGACAGGCCGACTCCGTCGACAAAGCGACCGCCGGTCGCTCAAGCACACCCCTCTCAGAAAGATCTTTGACAAGCATTCTCATTAACATTAAGCTCCAACCCATCGACCCAACCAGCGATGGTCAGCCCTTATGTATGTGTGTCTTTGTGTCGGCGTTACCGACGGACAGATCCGCGATGCGATCTATGAAGGATGCTGCAGTTACAAAGAAGTGCGAGCCGCGACCAATGTCGCCAGCCAGTGCGGCAAATGCGCCTGCGTGGCCAAGCAGGTGGTCCGCGAGACCCTGACCGAACTTCAGGTCAGCCAGGCAGCCCTGCCCTACCCCGTCGAATTTACCGCTGCCTGAACCCAGAATTTCAAGAACCGGACCTGGCGTCCGGTTTTTTTATGCCTGAAATTCAACAAGTTAGCGTTACAACGCGGTTCACAAACATTCTTATTCCTATTAATTTTCACTTATTATTCAAGAACTTAGGTTTGACACACCTAAGTATCGGGCTCAAACTTCACTGGATTGACACACTTCTACAGGGCAGGAACCCCGACATGAAAGGCGACGTAAGCGTCATCCAGCATCTCAACAAGATCCTCGGAAACGAGCTGGTCGCGATCAACCAGTACTTCCTGCACGCGCGCATGTACGAAGATTGGGGGCTGAACAAACTCGGCAAGCACGAGTACAAAGAATCCATCGATGAAATGAAGCACGCTGACAAACTGATCAAGCGTATTTTGTTCCTCGAAGGTATTCCTAACGTTCAGGACCTGGGCAAACTGCTGATCGGCGAGCACACCAAGGAAATGCTCGAGTGTGACCTGAAGATTGAACAGCAAGGCCTGGTCGACCTGAAGGCAGCCATCGCCCATTGTGAAACTGCTGGCGACTTCGGCTCGCGTGACGTGCTCGAAGATATCCTCGAGTCCGAGGAAGAGCACATCGACTGGCTGGAAACCCAACTGGGGCTGATCGACAAGATCGGTATCGAGAACTACCTGCAGTCGCAGATGGGCGAAGAGTAACTACTCGCCCCATAAAAAAACCCGCGATCAGCGGGTTTTTTTATGCTTGCCGGTAGATCAGGCTTCAGAAGCCTTGGCCTTGGCAGCCGCTTCCTTGATCAGGGTTTGCAGCTCACCGTTCTCGAACATTTCCAGCATGATGTCGCTGCCGCCAACCAGCTCACCGGCTACCCACAGTTGCGGGAAGGTCGGCCAGTTGGCGTATTTTGGCAGGTTGGCGCGAATTTCCGGGTTCTGCAGGATGTCGACGTAGGCGAACTTTTCGCCACAACCCATCACGGCCTGCGATGCACGCGCAGAGAAGCCGCACTGCGGGGCATTCGGCGAGCCTTTCATGTAAAGCAGAATGGTGTTGTTGGCAATCTGCTCTTTGATCGTTTCGATGATATCCATGTAGCACCTCGGCTGAACTATCCGACACAGTCGTCGGCACGGTGTCGCATTGTATCGGAAAGCCGAGCGCCGTGCTCGGCCTTGCCGTTCCTCAAGCGGCCTCGACCTGCACGGGTACGCCATTGAGCGCAGCGTTTCCGGAAACCTGGTCCCGAAAGCGTTCGTCGGTCAGGTCATTGGCACTCACGCCGGGTTGCGCCTGGGCGATCTGCATGTGCACGCCCTGACGACCATGACCAAAGCCGTGGGGCAAGCTGACCACACCGGGCATCATGTCTTCGCAGGCCTGCACCTCGACCTCCAGTGAGCCAGTACGCGAACGGATGCGCACGCGCTGGCCATCCTGCAGTTGCCGCTGCTGCAAGTCTTGCGGGTGCATCAACAGCTGATGCCGTGGCTTGCCTTTTACCAGGCGATGGAAGTTGTGCATCCACGAGTTGTTGCTGCGCACATGGCGACGCCCGATCAGCAGCAGTTCGCCCGGCACTGGTGGCGTCATTTGCGCCAGGCGCTGCAGGTCGTCAAGCAAAACCTGAGGGGCTGCTTCGACAGCCTTGCTGGCAGTCGTCAGCCGCCCCGCGAGGTTGCTGCGTAAAGGCCCCAGGTCAAGCCCATGCGGGTTATCGTCCAGTGCTGCCAAGGAGAGCTGCCAAGGCGTTGCTTCACCATAGCGCCCTTTGCGCAGGGCTTGATCAATCATCTGCGCAGGCGACCAGGTCGGTTTCAACTCCAACTCGGCACGCTTGGCAAACGCCTGGGCCAGGCCGACGAAGATTTCCCAGTCATGCAGTGCGCCCTCCGGCTTGGCCAGGATCGCCCGGTTGAAGCGCGTGACGTTGCGCACTGCCAGCAGGTTGAAGGTGCTGTCGTAATGGTCATTTTCCAGCGCTGAGGTGGAGGGCAGGATCAGGTCGGCATGGCGGGTGGTTTCGTTGATGTAGAGATCGATACTGAGCATGAAGTCCAAACCCTCCAGCGCTGCATCCAGCTGGCGACCGTTAGGCGTGGACAACACAGGGTTGCCGGCAACTGTCACCAGGGCGCGCACCTGCCCTTCACCCGATGTAAGCATTTCCTCGGCCAGGGCCGCCACCGGCAGCTCGCCGCCGTACTCGGGCAAGCCCGACACACGGCTTTGCCAGGCGTTGAAATGCCCGCCCGAGGTGGTCGCCACCAGGTCGACGGCAGGCTCCGTGCACAACGCGCCGCCTGTGCGGTCGAGGTTGCCGGTCACCAGGTTCACAAGTTGCACCAGCCAGTGGCAAAGGGTACCAAATGCTTGGGTCGAGACGCCCATGCGGCCGTAACACACGGCCTGCCCAGCAGCGGCGAAGTCGCGTGCCAGCTGGCGAATGTCCGCTGCAGCGATACCACACTGGGCACTCACGGCCTCGGCACTGAACGGCGCAATGGCCTCACGCACCTGCTGCAGGCCGTTGACCGGCAAGTGCGAGCCCCGCGCCAGGCCTTCTTCGAACAATGTGTTGAGCAAGCCGCACAACAGGGCGGCATCAGCACCGGGGCGTATGAACAAATGGCTGTCAGCCATTGCCGCCGTTTCGCTACGTCGCGGGTCAACCACCACCAGGCGCCCACCACGCGCCCGAAGGGCCTTCAGGCGCTTCTCCACGTCCGGAACGGTCATGATGCTGCCATTGGAGGCCAGTGGGTTGCCGCCAAGAATCAGCATGAATCCCGTGTGGTCGATGTCCGGAATCGGCAGCAGCAGCCCATGCCCGTACATCAGATGGCTGACCAGGTGTTGGGGCAACTGATCCACTGAAGTGGCAGAGAAACGGTTACGGGTCTTGAGCAGGCCCAGAAAGTAGTTGCTATGGGTCATCAAGCCGTAATTGTGCACACTCGGGTTGCCTTGGTAGACCGCCACGGCATTGCGCCCATGGGCCTGCTGGACCGCCCACAATTTTTCGGCCGCCAGTGCAAAGGCCTCATCCCAGCCAATGGCCTGCCAATGGTCGCCTACTCGCCTGTGTGGCTGGCGCAGGCGATCCGGATCGTTCTGAATGTCCTGCAACGCCACGGCCTTGGGGCAGACATGGCCACGGCTGAAAGGGTCCAGTGGGTCGCCCTTGATCGAGCTGATCAGGGCCCGCCCGTCCTCCTCATGGCTGACTTCGATGTTGAGCCCGCAGATCGCTTCGCACAGGTGACAGGCACGGTGGTGCAGGGTCTTGGTCATGGCCGCCTCTGCCTTGTTGTTGTCGAACAGTGACTATGCGCCCGGCCCCTCCCCGCGGCCAGTGCGCTTCGCCGCGTGAATCCACCGACATCAGGCGCACGATTTACGACAGCCATTTGCCAAATTGCCAGCAAGCCGTGTACAACCTTGTGTAGCAAATAAAGAACAGCACGGCCATCGGGCAAAGACACCGTTTGCAACACCCTTTGCGATCAGGCCGCTTTTCCCCCCTTGGCTTCAGGCGACATTTACTTATAGTATTGCGCCTTTCCCTATTTCGTCCGCCCCGTGCGGCTTACGCCGCAGGTCATTCCCGTTGTCAAAAAAACCATACGGTCGACCTGCATACCGTTGCAGATAAGGTAGTCAATCATGAGCGCTAGGCACTTTCTCTCCCTGCTGGACTTCACCACCGACGAATTGCTCGGGGTGATCCGCCGCGGCATCGAGCTGAAGGACCTGCGTAAGCGAGGCGTGCTGTTCGAACCCCTGAAGAACCGTGTACTGGGCATGATCTTCGAGAAGTCCTCGACCCGTACCCGTGTGTCCTTCGAGGCCGGCATGATCCAGCTCGGCGGCCAGGCCATCTTCCTGTCGCCTCGCGACACCCAACTGGGCCGCGGCGAGCCGATTGGTGACAGCGCCATCGTGCTATCGAGCATGGTTGATGTGGTGATGATCCGCACCCACGCCCACAGCACCCTGACCGAGTTCGCCGCCAAGTCGCGCGTGCCAGTGATCAACGGCCTGTCCGACGAATCGCACCCGTGCCAACTGCTGGCCGACATGCAGACCTTTGTTGAACACCGCGGCTCGATTCAGGGCAAGACCGTGACCTGGATCGGCGATGGCTTCAACATGTGCAACTCCTATATCGAAGCCGCCACGCAGTTCGATTTCCAGCTGCGCATCGCCTGCCCCGAAGGCTATGAGCCGGATCAACGTTTCATGGAACTGGGCGGCGACCGCGTGCAGATCATCCGGGATGCCAAGGAAGCTGTGCGTGATGCTCACCTGGTGGTCACCGATGTCTGGACTTCCATGGGTCAGGAGGAGGAAACTGCACGGCGCCTGGCGCATTTCGCACCTTACCAGGTCACCCGCGAACTGCTCGACCTGGCTGCACCCGATGTCCTCTTCATGCACTGCCTGCCCGCCCACCGTGGCGAGGAAATCAGCCAGGACCTGCTCGACGACCCACGTTCGGTCGCCTGGGACGAGGCTGAAAACCGCCTGCATGCACAGAAGGCGCTTCTCGAATTCCTTGTAGAACCGGCTTACCACCACGCATGAGTCAACCCCTACTGCTCAACCTGCGCAACCTCGCCTGCGGCTATGGCGACCAGCGCATCGTCCAGAACCTCAACCTGCACCTGAACGCAGGCGACATCGGTTGCCTGCTGGGTTCATCCGGTTGCGGCAAGACCACCACCCTGCGCGCCATCGCCGGTTTCGAGCCGGTGCACGAAGGTGAAATCCACCTGGGCGGTGAGGTCATTTCCCGGGCTGGCTTCACCCTGGCCCCGGAAAAGCGCCGCATCGGCATGGTGTTTCAGGACTACGCGCTGTTCCCGCATCTTACCGTGGCGCAGAACATTGCCTTTGGTATCGCCAAACACCCACGCCAGGCCGCCGTCATCGAAGAGATGCTGGAACTGGTCAAACTCGGCGGGCTGGGCGGTCGTTACCCGCATGAGTTGTCTGGTGGTCAGCAGCAACGTGTCGCCCTGGCCCGGGCGCTGGCGCCCGAGCCGCAACTGTTGCTGCTTGACGAGCCGTTCTCGAACCTCGACGTAGAGCTGCGCCGTCGCCTGAGCCATGAGGTTCGCGACATTCTCAAAAGCCGCGGTACCAGCGCCATTCTGGTCACTCACGACCAGGAAGAAGCCTTTGCGGTCAGTGACCAGGTCGGTGTCTTCAAGGAAGGCCGCCTGGAACAGTGGGACACGCCCTACAACCTTTACCACGAACCGCAGACGCCATTCGTGGCGAGTTTCATCGGCCAGGGATACTTCATCCGTGGGCAAATGAGCAGCCACGAGGCGGTCAATACCGAAGTGGGTGAGCTGCGCGGTAACCGCGCCTACATCATGGCACCGGGCAGCTCGGTGGATGTACTGCTGCGCCCGGATGATATCGTGCATGCACCAGGCAGCGCGCTACTGGCGAACATCGTGGGCAAGAGCTTCCTCGGGGCATCGACGCTCTATCGCTTGCAGTTGCCCACCGGTAGCCAGCTGGAAGCGATCTTCCCTAGCCATAACGACCACGAGGTCGGTGAGAATGTGGAGATTGCAGTGAAGGCCGATCACCTCGTGCTATTCCCTGTACCGGGTAGCGTTGCGGCACAGTTGCCACGCCAAGAGAATGGCGTGCGTCGTTACAGTTCGGCGACTTGACTTCACCGCCAGGGGGCCGCTTGGCGGCCCCCTGTTCTCAGCCTCGACCAATCCCGGCGAACGAGCCCTGCGTATACTCCGCCAGCACCGCCGCTGCCAACTCCACTTCCAGGCCACGCCGACCGGCGCTGACATGGATAGTTGCAAAATTCTGCGCCGAGTCATCGATAAAGGTCCGCAGACGCTTCTTCTGCCCTAGTGGGCTGATCCCGCCCACCAGGTAACCGGTCGCCCGCTGCGCCGCCGCCGGGTCGGCCATCTCGCACTTCTTTACCCCGGCAGCATGGGCCAGGGCCTTGAGGTCCAAGGTCCCCACCACAGGCACAACCGCTACCAGCAATTCTCCTTTCTCGCTGCTTGCCAGCAACGTCTTGAACACCTGTTGCGGGTCGAGCCCGAGCTTTTCTGCCGCCTCCAGGCCATACGACGCCGACTTCGGGTCATGTTCATAACTGTGCACACGATGCTCGGCACGGTGCTTTTTCAACAGGTCTAGGGCGGGGGTCATGCAAGGGCTCCAGTCAGGGACGACTCGGCGGCTACTTTAGGACAATTCCTACATCCCAGCCAGCGCACCGCGATCGCGCGCCTCTAGTACGGGATCCGCATCTTATTCTAGCGGCCATATCGTGACTGACCGTTCACTTTCGACCTTTGACATCAGCGTTTCTTGTCTATATTTTTTCGTTTCTGAATAAGCGGTGCACTTTTAAGGTGCATTTCCTACATCATCCGGGGTCAATGGGGATAGACACCGGGTTTTGCTGTCGAGCGCTACGCGCCTCACAACAAAAAAAACGAGGTCATACATGACGACTGCTCTGCACCAACCCACGCTGTCCAGCCAGTGCCTGGCCGAGTTTCTCGGCACCGCCCTGCTCATCTTCTTCGGTACCGGCTGCGTCGCCGCGCTCAAGGTTGCCGGCGCCAGCTTCGGGCTTTGGGAGATCAGTATCATCTGGGGCGTGGGCGTCAGCATGGCCATCTACCTCACCGCCGGTATTTCCGGTGCGCACCTGAACCCAGCCGTAAGTATCGCCCTTGCACTGTTCGCAGGGTTCGACAAGCGCAAGCTGCCCTTCTACATGCTGGCCCAGGTATGCGGCGCATTCTGTGGCGCGGCACTGGTCTACACGCTGTACAGCAGTCTGTTCTTCGATTTCGAACAGGCCCACGCCATGCTGCGCGGTAGCGAAGGCAGCCTGGAGCTGGCCTCTGTGTTCTCCACCTACCCGCACCCGTCCCTGTCCACCAGCCAGGCATTTCTGGTCGAAGTGGTGATCACTGCCATTCTGATGAGCGTGATCATGGCCCTGACCGACGACAACAACGGCCTTCCGCGCGGTGCCATGGCCCCGCTGCTGATCGGCCTGCTGATTGCGGTGATTGGTAGCGCCATGGGCCCTTTGACTGGCTTTGCGATGAACCCGGCCCGCGATTTCGGGCCAAAACTCATGACATTCCTCGCCGGTTGGGGCGAAATCGCCTTCACTGGCGGGCGGGATATTCCTTATTTCCTGGTTCCGGTATTTGCACCGATCGTTGGCGCCTGCCTGGGTGCAGCGAGCTATCGCGGCCTTATTGCACGCAACCTGCCAGTAGCGCCCGCCGCGACCCCAGAGACAAATGACATTCGCCAGGGCGATACTCAAGCCAATTGATGCCGCCACCACGCGCAGCCCTGACCCTCTATTCTTGCAAGGCCTACGACCATGACAGACACCCAGGATAAGAACTACATCATCGCCCTGGACCAGGGCACCACCAGTTCGCGGGCGATCATTTTCGACCGTGACGCCAATGTTGTGGGTACCTCCCAGCGCGAGTTCGCACAGCACTACCCACAGGCGGGTTGGGTCGAACATGACCCGATGGAGATTTTCGCCACACAAAGCGCGACCATGGTCGAGGCCCTGGCCCAGGCAGGCATCAGCCACGCTCAGGTCGCCGCACTGGGCATTACCAACCAGCGCGAAACCACTGTGGTGTGGGACAAGGAAACCGGGCGCCCGGTGTACAACGCCATTGTCTGGCAATGCCGCCGCAGCACCGAGATCTGTGCCCAGCTCAAGCGTGACGGCCATGAAGGCTACATTCGTGAAACCACCGGCCTGGTCACCGACCCGTATTTCTCCGGCACCAAGCTGAAGTGGATCCTCGACAATGTCGACGGCGCCCGTGAGCGCGCCGAGCGTGGCGAACTGCTGTTCGGCACCATCGACACCTGGCTGATCTGGAAATTTACCGGTGGCAAGGTTCACGTCACCGACTACACCAACGCCTCGCGCACGCTGATGTTCAACATCCACAGCCTGCAGTGGGACGACAAGCTGCTGGAAATCCTGGGCATCCCACGGCAAATGTTGCCTGAGGTGCGCCCCTCTTCTGAAGTGTATGGCCACACCAAGAGCGGCATAGCCATCGCCGGTATCGCCGGCGACCAGCAATCGGCACTGTTCGGCCAGATGTGCGTGGAGCCGGGCCAGGCCAAGAATACCTACGGCACTGGCTGCTTCCTGTTGATGAACACGGGTGACCAGGCGGTGAAGTCGTCCCACGGCCTGCTCACTACCATTGCCTGCGGCCCGCGTGGTGAGGTGGCCTATGCACTGGAAGGCGCGGTATTCAATGGTGGCTCTACCGTGCAATGGCTGCGTGACGAACTGAAGATCGTCAACGACGCCCTGGATACCGAGTACTTCGCCAGCAAGGTCAAGGACAGCAACGGCGTGTACCTGGTACCAGCCTTTACCGGCCTGGGCGCCCCATACTGGGACCCGTATGCCCGCGGTGCGTTGTTCGGCCTGACACGTGGCGTGAAGGTAGACCACATCATCCGCGCCGCACTGGAGTCCATCGCCTACCAGACCCGCGATGTCCTCGACGCCATGCAGCAGGACTGTGGCCAGCGCTTGTCCGAACTGCGTGTGGACGGTGGTGCAGTGGCCAACAACTTCCTCATGCAGTTCCAGGCCGACATCCTCGGCACCTGCGTGGAGCGGCCGCAAATGCGCGAAACCACGGCACTGGGCGCCGCCTATCTGGCTGGCCTGGCCTGTGGCTTCTGGAGTGGCCTGGACGAGCTGCGCGACAAGGCGATCATCGAGCGCGAGTTCAGCCCGCAGTTGGACGAAACGCAGAAAGAAAAGCTGTATGCCGGCTGGAAGAAAGCAGTCAAGCGTACCCGTGACTGGGAAGATCACGAGGCATGATACCTGTGGGGGCCGCCATACGGCCCCCATCGTCCACTGGCCGTCATCCCTTTCCTACGGCATCATTGCAGAATTTGTCCGGCAGCCCCAAAGGACCGCCCATGAATCTGCCCCCCCGCCAACAACAAATCCTCGAACTGGTGCGCGAACGCGGCTATGTCAGTATCGAGGAAATGGCGCAGCTATTCGTTGTCACTCCCCAGACTATCCGGCGCGACATCAACCAGCTTGCCGAGCTCAACCTGCTACGCCGCTACCACGGCGGTGCGGCTTACGATTCAAGCATCGAAAATACCGCCTACGCCATGCGTGCCGACCAGATGCGCGACGAAAAACAGCGCATTGCCGACGCCGTGGCCCGACAGATTCCCGACCATGCCTCGCTGTTCATCAACATCGGCACCACCACCGAATCGATTGCCCGGGCACTGCTCAACCACAGCCACCTGAAAGTCATCACCAACAACTTGCACGTGGCTGCGATCCTGGCCGCCAAGGACGATTTCGAAGTGCTGGTGGCGGGTGGCACGGTGCGCCGAGATGGTGGTGTAGTCGGCCAGGCCAGTGTCGATTTCATCAACCAGTTCAAGGTCGACTTCGCCCTGGTGGGCATCAGCGGTATCGACGAGGATGGCAGCCTGCTCGATTTCGACTATCAGGAAGTGCGGGTGTCGCAAGCCATCATTGCCAATGCCCGACAAGTGATCCTCGCGGCCGATTCCAGCAAATTCGGGCGCAATGCCATGGTGCGTCTGGGCTCGATCGACCTGGTCGACTGCCTGGTGACCGACCAGACACCGACCCCAACCCTTACCCAATTGTTGAACCAGAACAAGATCAGGCTTGAGGTGGTTTGAGGGCTGGCGGGTGCATGCCGCCAGATATGTGGCGGCCGTGAGATCAAATGCGGCCCGCGCGGCGCATCGCGAGCGAGGCTCGCGCCTGCATCGTTTTCGGGCCAGTTATGCCTGAGACAGCGCGCGCGCCCAGAACCCTGGCCGCCCCCTAAATTTTCGTAAATGTTCACTTCATTGTCATTTGATCAGTTTTTTCTATAGAGACTGACTGGCGACCGGCTTTCTGTTGCGCTAATATTTTCGCAAACGAACATCAATGTTCATATTCGATGTGAACAGCCCCAGGAGGCCTTGCCCGTGTCCCAGCCAGTTTCGTCCCAGCCCCCAACAGCCGACTGTTATGACCTTGCCGTGATCGGCGGTGGCATCAATGGCGTGGGCATCGCTGCCGACGCCGCTGGTCGCGGCTTGAAGGTCTTCCTTTGCGAAAAGGACGACCTGGCCCAACACACGTCGTCAGCCAGCAGCAAACTGATTCACGGTGGCTTGCGCTACCTGGAGCACTACGAATTTCGCCTCGTACGCGAGGCATTGGCTGAACGCGAAGTGCTGCTGGCCAAGGCGCCGCACATCGTCAAACCTATGCGCTTCGTGCTTCCGCACCGCCCGCACCTGCGCCCTGCCTGGATGATCCGCGCCGGCCTGTTCCTCTACGACCACCTGGGCAAGCGCAAGCGTCTGGGCGCCTCGCGTAGCCTGCGCTTCGGCCCGGGATACCCGCTTAAGCCAGCAATCACCCGCGGCTTCGAATACGCCGACTGCGCTGTCGATGACGCCCGCCTGGTGGTACTCAACGCCATGGCGGCACGTGAGCTAGGCGCACATATCCACACCCGCACCCGCTGCTTGCGCGCCGAACGTGTAAAGGGCTTGTGGCAGGTAGAACTGCAGCACGCCGATGGCACCCTCCAGACGATCCATGCCCGCGCACTGGTCAACGCCGCCGGCCCGTGGGTGGCCAGCTTCATCAAGGACGACCTCAAGCTCGAGGCGCCTTACGGCATCCGCCTGATCCAGGGCAGCCACCTTATCGTGCCGCGCCTGTATGAAGGTGAACATGCCTACATTCTGCAGAACGAAGACCAGCGTATCGTCTTCTGCATCCCGTACCTGGACCGCTTTACACTGATCGGCACCACTGATCGGGAATACAGCGGCGACCCGGCCGCGGTCGCCATTACCGAGCAGGAAACACACTACTTGTTGAAGGTGGTCAACGAGCACTTCAACCATCAACTGAGCCCAGCCGACATCCTGCATACCTACTCCGGCGTTCGACCGCTGTGCAACGATGAATCGGATAACCCTTCGGCAGTGACCCGGGACTACACACTCGCCCTTTCGGCGGACGAAGGCCAGGCACCGTTACTGTCTGTGTTCGGCGGCAAGCTCACCACCTACCGCAAGCTGGCCGAATCGGCCATGGCCGAACTCAAGCCCTTCTTCACCCAGATGCGCGGCGCCTGGACTGCCAGTGCGCCACTGCCGGGCGCAGAGGGCATGACAACGGTACAGGCGCTGATCGATGCCGTACTGGCACGTTGCGGCTGGTTGCCTGTTGACCTGGCCAAACGCTGGGTGCTCACCTACGGCAGCCGCGTGTGGCGGCTGCTTGATGGCGTTCACGGCCCCGAAGACCTCGGGCAGGCTATCGGCGCCGGGCTGTTCACCCGCGAGGTGGACTACCTGCTGGAGGAGGAATGGGCAGAGCAAACCGCTGACATTATCTGGCGTCGCACCAAGCTGGGCCTGTCGCTGACCGCGCAGGAGCAGATGGCCCTGGGGGCGTATCTGCAGCAAGCACGCAAGGTGCGCACAAATAGCCGCGCAGCCTGATACCGACGGTGAAGCCCTCTTGATTCGTCAAGGGGGCGTATTCGCCCAGCGCTCATAGGCTTCACGCGCCAACCGCACCAGCAATGCCCGCTCGCTGCGATCGTAATCAGTTTTCAGTGCTTCACAGCGTTGCAGAAACTCGCTTTCGTTGATCACTTGCTCATCTACCTGAGCCTGCAGGGCTTCCATGCGCTGGTGCAGTGGCTGTACCAGTTCTTCAAATCGCTGCGCATGAAACTCTCGCGCGTATTGCTCCCAGAAAGGCCGCTGTGCCAACGAGGCTATCAGGGCATCCGTCGTCTCAGTTTGCAAAACCGCGTCCTGGACCCGCAGCACATCGCTGGTGGTTACGTTTGCAAAACCTGGGTAATGCATTTCGTCGAGCTCGATCGGCAAGCCCAAGGGACGCGCAAGCCGCTGTCGGTAAAAAAGCCGTGTCTCGATTTCATCGATATGAGGGGCGTGCTCGGCATGCATGCGTTGAACGTGTAAAGTCGCGTGACGGTCGACCTCGTCCAGGCGAAACAAACCACGCGCCAGGCTTAGCAAACGGGCTTCCATCCGACTGCCATGCGCGTCTTCGACGGCGCGCAGCACCAGAACCCCAAGCTCCATCTGCTCCAGCAACAGCAGCAGGCGGTCTTCACAACTGCGTGGACCAGATGCCTCTAGAAACAACTGATGACGCAACTGCTCGTGCTGCTCACACGTTTCAAGAATTCGCCAGATTCGGCTGCGGTAATGCCCAGGGTGCTGTTCAAAGTCCTCACCATGGACGAAGTCTGCCAGAAAGCGGAACATTCCATCTGATTGCGGTTCCTCAAGCAGGGCTGTCCATATGGCCTGCTGGCGATCACGTTCAGCGCCGGCTGTACTGTTGGCCCAGGTATTGAAAAGGTCACTGTCAATGGCGCGATGGCGTGCGGACGCTGACCCCCACTGCCCCGGGGTCACACTTCGAGCCTCATCGAGCAGCAATGCGTCAGCTTCGCCAAGTGGATTATCGTGCAAGGACAACTGGTGCACCTGCAGGCGCAGCTGCTGCACCTCTCGGCGCAGTGTGCGGATGTTGTTGTTACGCAAGTCTATGTGGGCACGAAATGAAATCCGCTCAGGCAACGCCTCAAGGCCAGCAGAGCGCAAGTTGACTTCACGCAAATTGCCCAGGCGCGTCAGTACCGGCGCCCTTCCCAGCGGGTTGTGGCTGAGGTCGAGGTACCGCAGCGCGCTCATCCCGGCAAGACGCAACTCACCGGCCTCATCCATGATCACGCTGTTGCGGCGCAGGTTTAGCTGCCGCAGGCGGGGCATATGTTCAATGCCGTGAGGGATCGCAGTCAGGCGATTGCCGGACAGGTCGAGCTCAATCAGGTTGGGAAAACGTCGAAGGAAGTCCCCATTGATTTCACCAAGGCGCAGGTCACTGAGGATCAGCCGTCGCACATGATCAAAGCTCACCCCCTCCGGTAATTCGGGCAGACTACCGATACGCTCTCCGCTGATGATAAGCGCGTAGTCCCCGGCCTCGTCGGTTATCTTGCGCCGCCAGCTTCGCCGAACGGCAGTAGCGACCCGACGGCGGCGCAGCGCGTCCAGTGGGTTACTGGCATCCCTGCGCCATTGGCGCAGGCTCTGACGCAGGCGTGCCAACTGTCCCGTGAGCTGGCTGTAGTGCTCCCACAACCCTACTCGCCGCTCCATTAGGTCAAGCAGATAGGCTTGTAGCTCCCCGTCTGTCATTGTCGGAAACACTTGGTGGATACCACGCCCTATGGCACGCCGACTGCTCTCCCCTCGCCCACTCAAGGCATACCCGATACGCCCGTCCCCAAAACGGGTCGGGGGCCTCAGGCCAACGCCCAGACGGGGCATGCCACAGAGCTCAGCCGCTTGGGTACGATCACCGGCAGCGGCCTCGATCAACAACGAGCCCAGGGCACCTGGACTGACAGCGGCATCGCCGAGATCGGCTGTCTGCGTCTCGTCCAGCGCAGACAGCAGCGCCGCCAGGTAGGGGCCGGATGTGCCTTGACCGGCATAGCGGTAGCCATCACCGCGGCGCACGATACACCGTACATCCTGCGCAGACTCAGCGCCGATACCGGCCAGATACCGGCCACTCGGGCTACCTTCGCGCAGTTCGATGCGCAGGGTGTCCGGCCATTTCAGCTGACGCTCGAGCAAGCCCAAAGCCAGGCGTTCGGTATCGGGATTGACGCAACGCGGCAGGCGCAAGCCGGCACAGGCCCTGTCCAGACGGCTTTCGCGCAGTGACCATCGTGCGCGCTCGGCCACTGCCAAAGGGATCCGCTGCGCGGTGCTGAGCGTATCGAGCTGCGCACCGCTGCATTGCTGAAGCAGCTCACGCGTACAACGAGCCGACAGGCCCGGGAAAGTGCGCTGCAATATCCGCTCGATGCCATTGGGCTGCACTTGCCGGGCAGCAACGTACTGCGCCAGTTGCGGCGCGCTGAAGTCCGGGTGTAATGCATGTGCCTGATAAAGCTCCAGGGCATCGAGCATCCGTGCAGGTGCGCCCATGTGTTCAACGTGCAAACGGCGAACCTGCGCTTCACTCAGCCCCGTTACCTGGAGCAGGTAGTCGCATGTCGCTTCCGGTAGTTCTGCCAGAGGCGTACTCAGGCGTCGCACCAGATTGGCCCGCCCTTCCCAGTATTGGGGAGCTTCCAGTTCATGGCGCCAGCCGCCGGCGCCATTCTGCTCGATCACAGGCCGATAGGCACTGGGACGACCAGGGTGCAGGATCCTGGAGCGACCATCCTGCGGATCCTCCAACACCCGATAGCGGCCACTATCGAGGTGCCATAACCATTCCTGTGCGCCAGCACCACGCAAAGGTTGGGCATCGTAACCGGGTAGATCCGTGGCCATGAGCTTGACCTTGCCTACGGAGTCGCATACCGGTACCAAGTCATCCACGAAGGCCAGCCGCTCAAGGGCACGCACGGCCACTTGGCTGCCGGCTGCGATCATCCCGCCAAGCACGACGTTCTCGGCAACATTGAACAGGTGGTTCAACGCCCCTTCGCGATCACCCATGCGCCAATCTTCATACCCTTCATACACTTCGTCAGCAATCTGAACCGCGTTTGCCACCAGCAGCACTTCGCCAAGCACAGGCACGAAGGCGCCCGCCACGTTCAGCAAATTCATACCCAGCTCTTTGTAACCCTGCATGCGCGCTTCGCGGTCTTCGTCATCTTCGACATCAGTGGGTACGGCGAGCACCTTGGCGTCATCCCTGATCTTGGCAAGGTGTTGCCGGCGCAGGTGTACGAACGGTGCGTCAGTGACCGGTGCAGAACGGGCGTCGAGTTCCACCCCGGCTGCCGATGCCTGCGCGACCCGTTCGTTCAATACCCGATAGAAATTGATGCGCTCACGCTCAGTAATGAAGCGCGCGAAAAAGCGCCGATAGTCCGGCGCACGGAAGCGCTTACCGAGGTACTTGTCGAGTGCATCCCAGCTGGCATGACGGGAGACGGGCTGATGAGGGTCATCGGGTATCCAGAGCACCACCGACTCCACTGCGCCATCAGCTGACGGACGCACTTCCAGCGTCAGCACGCCTTGAACCGGGCGGCCCAATAGGTACAACTGTCGGGGAACCACAGTGCCAACCAGCGCAGGCACCACCGGCTTTTCGGCAACAAGCGGCAATAGAAAAAAATATGTGCGCTCGTCAATGTCCTGCTTCAACGCAGCGACCCGCATCGCCACCTCGAAATGGGCCTTGAAACTCGCTTCGAACAGCCCGTGCAAGCGGAAAACGGCCTGGCCCGGCTCATCCTCCGGGCCATCTTCAGGCTGTAGGTGGTGCGTGAGCAACGCCTGGTACTTGCCACCTGCGTCGACCTCGCGACATGCGGAGGCAAACGCGTGGAAGCTCATCGGCAGCCGGTTACCGTTGCCATCGACCAGTTCACCTTTGCGCATCAGCCCGGGGCGCGTCTCCCTGCGATGATAGTTATGCAGCGCCGCCTCCAGCAATGACCGCCTGGAGCGGCGAACATAGGTGGGCCGCAGCAGCGCAGGCGAAGCGCTGGGTAGCACCAGCCGCTGCGAGACCCGTACCTTCCAGCCCGTCACGTCCGGGTTGCTGATGCCGCTCTTGCGCAGCTTCGTTTTGAGCAACTCTGCCGCGTAGGCCTGCAAGGAAGGGATGGCCTGGAGGATCGGGCCAAGCCGAGCATTGCAGTGCGCCTGCCGACGCAGGGCATTACGTAACGCATCGAGCCTTTCCGGTTGCGCATGGTCGACTAGCCATCCAGGCAAGTTTTGGGCAATCAGGCTATCGATGGAATCGTTCGGGGGCCGGTGCGGTGACATCTGTGGAACTCTCCAGGCAAAGAGCAGAGCACACTACGTCTGCGCCCTTGCCGCGCACTGCATAGTTACCACACGCGATACCTGAATGTGCGGCAGCCCACGCGTTCGGATAACCGAACGAGCAAACGCTATTTATTCGGCCTGGCGAACCCCGGAGAGATGTAGAGACTGTCAAGCGCGAGCAATACAAGCGGTTTAAGGTCGACAGCAGGGCTTGGCACGAGTCATGCTCTACACTTGGTAGCCGAATGCACCCGCTTCTTGCTGTATTCGTTGAACGAAGAGTCCGCCAACGGCTCCATAAAAAAAACAAACACGTCGAGGAAAATTTGATGCGTATCGTTCGTCAATTGCTGGGCGCAGCCATCGCGGCTGCAGTCATCGCTTCGCCGGCCATGGCCGAGGAGCTCACCGGCACCCTGAAGAAGATCAAGGAATCGGGCACCATCACCCTGGGGCACCGCGACTCCTCCATTCCATTTTCCTACCTGGCCGGCAAACCCGAGCCCGTCGGTTACTCGCATGACATCCAGCTGGCCGTCGTCGACGCGCTGAAAAAGCAACTGGGCACGGACATCAAAGTCCGTTACAACCTGGTCACCTCGCAAACCCGTATTCCGCTGGTGCAGAACGGCACCGTCGACCTGGAGTGCGGCTCCACCACCAACAACGTCGAGCGCCAGCAGCAAGTCGGCTTCTCGGTCGGCATCTTCGAAGTCGGTACCCGCCTGTTGACCAAGGTCAAGGACGGTCAGCCTGCATACAAAGACTTCCCGGACCTGGCCGGCAAGAACGTGGTGACCACCGCTGGTACCACCTCCGAGCGCATCCTCAAGGCGATGAACGCCGACAAGCAGATGAAGATGAACGTGATTTCCGCCAAGGACCACGGTGAAGCCTTCAACATGCTCGAAAGCGGCCGCGCCGTGGCCTTCATGATGGACGACGCCCTGCTCGCCGGTGAAATGGCCAAGGCGCGCAAGCCATCCGACTGGGTCATCACCGGTACGCCACAGTCGTACGAAATCTACGGCTGCATGGTGCGCAAGGAAGACGCTGCGTTCAAGAAAGCGGTCGACGACGCCATCGTTGCCTACTTCAAGTCGGGCGAAGTCAACAAGAGCTACGACAAGTGGTTCATGCAGCCGATCCCGCCTAAAGGTCTGAACCTCAACTTCCAGATGAGCGAAGAGCTGAAAAAACTGATCGCCGAGCCAACCGACAAGGCTGCGGACGAGAAGAAGTCCTGATCCTCAGCAAATAGTGGCCTGGTGCTCACAAGCACGAATCAATTCTGCAGGCCACTCATTAGTGTCTAACCTTTCATCCGTGGGCGCCCTGCGCCCCCGGATGCTCGAAGGTGCCCGTGAAACAACCGTCTGAGGGGAAATCCCGATGAATTACAACTGGGACTGGGGCGTGTTCTTCAAGTCCACCGGCGTGGGCAGCGAAACCTATCTGGACTGGTACATCACCGGCCTGGGCTGGACCATCGCCATCGCCATCACCGCCTGGATCATCGCGCTGCTGCTGGGGTCACTCCTCGGCGTCATGCGTACCGTGCCGAACCGCCTGGTATCGGGTATCGCCACCGCCTACGTGGAACTGTTCCGCAACGTACCGCTGCTGGTGCAATTGTTCATCTGGTACTTCCTGGTACCCGACCTGCTGCCAGAAGGCTTGCAGGAATGGTTCAAGCAGGATCTCAACCCGACCACTTCGGCACTGATCAGCGTGGTCATCTGCCTGGGCCTGTTCACCGCCGCACGCGTCTGTGAGCAAGTGCGTACCGGTATTCAGGCACTGCCCAAAGGCCAGGAAGCTGCCGCCCGCGCCATGGGCTTCAGCCTCCCGCAAATCTACAACAATGTGCTGCTGCCGCAGGCCTACCGGATCATCATTCCGCCGCTCACCTCCGAGTTCCTCAACGTGTTCAAGAACTCCTCGGTGGCGTCGCTCATCGGCCTGATGGAGCTGCTGGCGCAGACCAAACAGACCGCTGAGTTTTCCGCCAACCTGTTCGAGGCGTTCACCCTGGCCACGTTGATCTACTTCACCCTGAACATGGGCTTGATGTTGCTCATGCGCATGATCGAGAAGAAAGTCGCCGTGCCTGGCCTGATCTCCGTGGGGGGCAAGTAAATGGAAATGGATTTCAGCGAAATCATCCCCGCCCTGCCAGCCCTCTGGGACGGTATGGTCATGACCCTCAAGCTGATGGTCATGGGAGTCATCGGCGGTATCGTGCTGGGCACCATCCTGGCCCTGATGCGTCTGTCGTCGAGCAAACTGCTGTCGAACCTGGCCGGTGCCTACGTCAACTACTTCCGCTCGATCCCGCTGCTGCTGGTGATCACCTGGTTCTACCTGGCGGTACCGTTCGTGCTGCGCTGGATCACCGGCGAAGATACCCCGGTGGGTGCCTTCACCTCCTGCGTGGTCGCCTTCATGATGTTCGAGGCCGCGTACTTCTGCGAAATCGTCCGCGCCGGCGTGCAGTCGATCTCCAAGGGCCAGATGGGCGCCGCACAAGCGCTGGGCATGAACTACGCGCAGACCATGCGCCTGATCATCCTGCCTCAGGCCTTCCGCAAGATGACCCCGCTGCTGCTGCAGCAGAGCATCATTTTGTTCCAGGACACCTCGCTGGTGTATACCGTGGGCCTGGTCGACTTCCTCAACTCGGCTCGCTCCAACGGCGACATCATCGGGCGCTCCCATGAGTTCCTGATCTTCGCCGGCGTCGTCTACTTCATCATCAGCTTCTCCGCTTCGTGGCTGGTCAAGCGCCTGCAAAAAAGGATCACCGTATGATTTCCATCAAGAACGTCAACAAGTGGTACGGCGACTTCCAGGTACTGACCGACTGCAGCACCGAAGTCAAGAAAGGTGAGGTAGTGGTGGTCTGTGGCCCGTCGGGCTCGGGCAAGTCCACCCTGATCAAGTGCGTCAACGCGCTGGAGCCGTTCCAGAAGGGCGACATCGTGGTTGATGGCACCTCGATTGCCGACCCGAAGACCAACCTGCCCAAACTGCGCTCGCGGGTGGGCATGGTGTTCCAGCACTTCGAGCTGTTCCCGCACCTGACCATCACCGAAAACCTGACCATTGCCCAGCGCAAGGTGCTGGGCCGCAGCGAGGCGGAAGCCACCAAGAAGGGCCTGGCCCTGCTCGACCGTGTAGGCCTCAGTGCCCATGCCAAGAAACACCCCGGCCAGCTCTCCGGTGGCCAGCAGCAGCGCGTGGCAATCGCCCGCGCCCTGGCGATGGACCCGATCGTCATGCTGTTCGACGAGCCCACCTCGGCACTGGACCCTGAAATGGTCAGCGAGGTGCTGGACGTGATGGTGCAACTGGCCCACGAAGGCATGACCATGATGTGCGTAACCCACGAGATGGGCTTTGCCCGCAAAGTCGCCAACCGGGTTATCTTCATGGACAAGGGCAGCATCATCGAAGACTGCACCAAGGAAGAGTTCTTCGGTGACCAGAGCGCCCGCGACCAGCGCACCCAGCACTTCCTCAGCAAGATCCTGCAGCACTGACCCGGCCACAGCTTCCGCTGCCAGGCACCCACCAGGCAGCGGAAGCTGGTCGTTACAAGGCCACTGTGATGAAATGCGACCCCTCGCTACTTCGCCCTGCCAAGCCTGCCGTGAATTCCCGCCTGATCCGTCAATTGCTGTTACCGCCACTGATCATCCTGCTGATGGTCGGCCTGGGAATGGCTGGCTACCTGATCAGCGAGAGCAATGGTATCCGCACCCTCAGCGAAAACGGCGAACGCCAGCTGGAGCTGCACGCACGTACGGTCGAAAGCGAAATCAGCAAGTACACCTACTTGCCGAGCCTGCTGGAACTGGAAGACAGCGTCTCGCACCTGCTCACCGACCCGGACGGCGGCTCGCGCCAGACGGTCAACGAATACCTTGAAGGCCTGAACCGTCGCAGCCGCAGTCGGGCCATCTTCGTCCTCGACACCAATGGCCGGGTGCAGGCCACCAGCAACTGGCGCGATGCCGACTCGTTCCTGGGTGAAGACCTGTCGTTCCGCGCCTACTTCCAGACTGCCGTGCGCGGCGAACCCGGGCGGTTCTACGGCATCGGCAGTACCACTGGCGAGGCCGGCTATTACCTGGCCCACGGGCTTGAGGAGCACGGCAAGATCATAGGCGTTGCAGTGATCAAAGTGCGCCTGGACACCCTCGAGGAGCGCTGGCAGCGCGCCCGCCTGGAAGCGTTCGTCAGCGACGAAAATGGCATCATCATCCTCTCCAGTGACCCGGCCCGGCGCCTTAAGTCGGTGCGCCCGCTGACCCCGCAAATCAAGGAGCGCCTGGCGCGAAGCCTGCAGTACTACTGGTGGCCGCTGAACGAACTGCAGCCTCTGGCCCGGGAGACCCTGGCCGACGGTGTGGAAAAACTGACCTTCCCCGCCAACACCGAAACCGCTCATGGCAAACCGCACGAAGTGGCCTACCTGGCGCAAACCAGGCGCCTGGTGGACACGCCCTGGCATTTCACCCTGCTGACCCCACTGCAAGACCTGCGTCGCGAATCCATGGTGCAGGGCATCCTGGTGGGCGTGGCCTTTGCCTTGCTGGCGATCCTCGGCATTGCCTGGAACGAGCGGCGCAAGGTGATCGCCACCCGCCTGGCGGCCCGCGAAGCCCTTGAAGAAGCCAACAGCCAGCTGGAGCGGCGGATTGCCGAACGCACCGCCGACCTGCGCGCCAGCAACGAACGCCTGAAGGGCCAGATTCGCGAGCGCCGGCATGCCGAGCAAACCTTGCGCCACGCCCAGGATGAGCTGGTGCAGGCGGGCAAGCTGGCCGCCATCGGGCAAATGTCCACCAGCATTGCCCACGAGCTGAACCAGCCACTGGCCGCGTTGCGCACCTTGTCTGGCAATACTGTGCGCTTCCTCGAGCGCGGGGCGCTGGAGACCGCCAGTACCAACCTGCGCACCATGAATGACCTGATCGACCGCATGGGCCGCATCACCGCCAGCCTGCGCTCATTTGCCCGGCGCGGCGATGACAGCGGCCAGGCTTCACTGGCCAAGGCGGTGGAGGCCACCCTGCAAGTGTTGGCCAACCGCATCAGTGCCTGTCACCTGAAATTGCACCACCAGTTCGAGGACCAGCAACTGGCCATCGACCAGACCCGCCTGGAGCAGATTCTGGTCAACCTGATCGGGAATGCCCTTGACGCCATGGCCGCGCAACCGCAGCCTGAGCTGTGGCTGGAAGGCGAGTTGCAGGGCGACAAGTACCGTTTGCAGGTGCGCGACAATGGCCATGGCATCGACGCCGAGGCGCGCAAGCACCTGTTCGAACCCTTCTTTACCACCAAACCGGGCGAGCATGGCCTGGGCCTGGGCCTGACCCTGTCGGCGAGCCTTGCCGCCGCCGCCAAGGGAAGCCTCAACGTCGAGCATCCCGCCACCGGCGGCACGGCCTTTGTCCTGGCCCTGCCTCTGGTTTCACCCCCTAGCGAATCGGCAGAGCATCCATGAACCAAGCGCCTCTTACCGTCCTGATCGTCGAAGACGACCCGCATGTGCTGCTCGGCTGCCAGCAGGCGCTGGCCCTGGAGGATATCGCCTGCGAGGGCGTAGGCAGCGCCGAACAGGCGCTGGAACGCATCGGCGACGATTTCGCCGGCATTGTCGTCAGCGATATCCGTCTGCCGGGTATTGATGGCCTGGAGCTGCTCAATCGCCTCAAGGCCCGTGACCGCAGCCTGCCAGTGGTGCTGATCACTGGTCATGGCGATATCGACATGGCCGTAGGCGCCATGCGTAACGGCGCCTATGACTTCATGGAAAAACCGTTCTCCCCCGAGCGCCTGGTCGACGTGGTACGCCGCGCGCTGGAACAGCGCGGGCTGTCACGCGAAGTGGTGGCCCTGCGCCGCCAGCTGGCCGAACAGAGCAGCCTGGAGGGACGCATCATTGGTCGCTCACCGGCCATGGAGCACTTGCGCGAACTGATCGCCAACGTCGCCGACACCTCAGCCAACGTGCTGATCGAAGGCGAGACCGGCACCGGCAAAGAGCTGGTCGCACGCTGCCTGCACGACTTCAGCCGCCGCCAGAGCCACCCGTTCGTGGCGTTGAACTGTGGCGGCCTGCCGGAAAACCTGTTTGAAAGCGAGATATTCGGCCACGAGGCCAACGCCTTCACCGGTGCCGGCAAACGCCGCATCGGCAAGATCGAACACGCCAATGGCGGCACGCTGTTCCTCGATGAAGTGGAGAGCATGCCGATCAACCTGCAGATCAAGCTGCTGCGCGTACTGCAGGAGCGCACTCTGGAGCGACTGGGCTCGAACCAGAGCATCCCGGTGGATTGCCGGGTGATCGCCGCGACAAAGGCCGACCTCGATGCCTTGGGCCAGAGCGGCCAGTTCCGCAGCGACCTGTATTACCGGCTGAACGTGGTAACCCTGGAGCTGCCGCCGCTGCGTGAGCGCCGTGAAGACATTCTGCAGTTGTTCGAACATTTCCTGCAGCAGTCGGCCCTGCGCTTCGACCGCGAAACACCGACACTGGACAGCCAGACCCTGTCGCGCCTGATGGCCCATGACTGGCCGGGCAACGTGCGCGAGTTGCGTAACGTGGCCGAACGCTATGCCCTCGGCCTGCCAGCGTTCAAGAAAGGCCCCAGCGGTGGTGCCAACCAAGGCCTGCTTTTTGCCGAGGCGGTGGAAGCATTCGAACGCAACCTGCTCACTGATGCCCTGCAACGCACTGGCGGCAACCTGAGCCAGGCCAGCCAGGAGCTGGGCATGGCCAAGACCACGCTGTTCGACAAAGTGAAAAAATACGGCCTCGGCTGACTTGAACCCAAACTGGAAAGCCTGAGATCGGTGCAGCACCTGTGAGAGCGGGCAAGCCCGCGAAGCAGCCAGCGCAAATTCAGAGCCCAGCGATGTGCGTGACCGCTTGCCTATGCGCCTGCAAATAAGGCAACACCGCCCCCAGCAGCGGCGCCTTGAACGGCTCTTGAAAACGGTGCGCCAGCCCCGGGATCAAGCGCAATTGGCTACCCTGAATATGCGCCGCCAGGTGCACGCCATGCATCACCGGCAATAACGGATCAGCCGTACCGTGCACCACCAGGGTCGGCACTCGCAACTGGTTGAGCAACTCCACGCGACTCGGCTCGGCCAGTATCGCCATGATCTGGCGCTTGGCTCCGTCCGGGTTGAACGCCCGGTCGTAGGCCTGCGCCGCCTGATGCAGCAACACGTCACGGTCGTCGTGTACTTCCGGGCTGCCCAAAGCCGCCAGCAGGTCGGCCTGCTGCTCGATAGCCACTGCGCGGTTCGGCGCGCTGCGCCGGGCCAGCAACTGCACCAACGCCGGATCCGGTGCCGGCAAACCCGCAGCCCCTGAACTGGACATGATCAGCGTCAGGCTGCGCACACGCTCGGGCGCCATCGCCGCCAGATGCTGGGCAATCATGCCGCCCATGCTCACCCCCAATACATGAAACTGACGCACGCCCAACGCGTCCATCAGGCGCAAGCCGTCATCGGCCATATCAGTCAGCGTATAGGGCGCCGACACAGGCAGGCCCAGCTTGTAACGCAACAGTTCGAGCGTCAGGTTGGCGTGCGGTGGCACCTGGTTCCAGCGTGACAGGCCGACATCGCGGTTGTCATAGCGGATCACCCGAAAACCTTGTCGGCACAATGCCTCGACCACGTCGTCCGGCCAATGAATCAGCTGCCCGCCCAGGCCCATGACCAGCAGCAAGGCCGGGTCGCGTGGCGCACCGACGCTCTGGTACACCAGGCTGACGGCACCCAGTTCGGCACGCTGCACCGGCACATGGGCGTCACAGCGCTGTTCGGCGGAACTCGCCGGTACGCTCAGCAGGAAGAAAAGAAAAAGCCAAAAAGCCCGCATGAAAGAAACACCAGAATGCAGATCCCCAGTAGAGCGCGAGTCTGATGAATTCTGTTCGGGCGCGCTGCCACAGTTCGGTGACAGTTTCATGACTTCCGCCAGACGGTGCGACGATCGCCCAGTCGACAGATGCCGCATCATGAGGGAAACTCAACTCATTCCCTGTTTCTTCAATTCCACACCCCGGAGTCATCTGTGCTGGAGATCCGTCACCTGAAAACCCTTCATGCCCTGCGCGAAGCCGACAGCCTGGTGGAGGCCGCCGAACGCCTGCACCTGACCCAGTCGGCATTGTCGCACCAGTTCAAGGAGCTGGAAGAGCGCCTGGGCCTCCCGATTTTCGTGCGCAAGACCAAGCCGATCCGCTTCACCAGCGCCGGGCTGCGTCTGCTGCAACTGGCCGATGCCACCCTGCCGTTGCTACGCGGTGCCGAGCGTGACATCGCACGCCTGGCCGGCGGCACTGCCGGGCGCCTGCACATGGCTATCGAATGCCACAGCTGCTTCCAGTGGCTGATGCCGACCATCGACCAGTTCCGCGATGCCTGGCCGGAAGTGGAACTGGACCTGGCCTCCGGCTTTGCCTTCGCCCCGCTGCCGGCCCTGGCCCGCGGCGACCTTGACCTGGTGGTTACCTCCGACCCGGTGGACCTGGCAGGCATCACTTATGTGCCGCTGTTCACCTACGAGGCGATGCTGGCAGTGGCCAACCAGCACCCGCTGGCCAGCAAGCCTTACATCGTGCCGCAAGACTTGCTCGACCAGACGCTGATCACCTACCCGGTGGAGCGCGATCGCCTGGACATCTTCACCCGCTTCCTGGAGCCGGCCGATATAGAGCCAGCTGCCGTGCGCACCTCGGAGCTGACGGTGATGATGATGCAGCTGGTGGCCAGCGGCCGTGGCGTATGCGGCATGCCACATTGGGCGCTGCACGAGTACAGCTCGCGCGGCTATGTGAAGGGCAAACGCCTGGGCGAAAAAGGCCTGTTTGCCACGCTTTATGCCGCCGTACGCACCGACATGCTCGATGCCCCATACATGCGCGACTTTTTGCTGACGGCCAAGGACACCTCGTTCGCCACCCTCGACGGTGTCAGCGCGGTGCGTTGAGCGCCTGGCGATACAGCGGCAGGATCAAGTCGCGGGTCAGGGGGGCCAGTTGCATGACGGGCGCCTGATCTGCAGCCAGCCAGACCACCTCCTCGATCTCTGCGGCCGGCACCACAGCAGCGGCGCTGTCGACACGGAACAGTTCGGCTTGCACTTCGAAGCCGGGCTCGTTGGCGGCGGGGGCACTGAACTGGCCCAGGTGCATGGCCTGAGCCGGGTCGATGCGCAGGCCCAGTTCCTCGTGCAACTCGCGCACCAGCGCCTGTACCGGCGTTTCACCGGCATCGATCTTGCCGCCTGGCTGCATGAACGCCTCGGTGCCACGCTTGCGCACAAGCAGGGTGCGGCCCTGAGGGTCGATCAGCAGGGCGGCGGCGATGCGGATGATGTTGGGCATGGGTGAGCTCGCTGAAAAAATTGACTCGGGAGGATCCCATGGGGTCATTGGCCTGACAAGGCCGGTCATTCCTGTGCCGGCCTGACAGACGAGTGGCCCCTTGCCAACCCGTTACACACCCTCCATAAACAACACATGAACCTGCCCGCCAAACACCACCCGGTGCTCGAGCTGTTCCATCCTGCCGTCAGCACCTGGTTCCGCCGCTACTTCGCCACGGTAACCGATGCCCAGGCCCAGGCCTGGCCATTGATCCACGCCGGGCAATCCATGCTGCTGGCCGCGCCGACCGGATCAGGCAAGACCCTGAGCGCTTTTCTGGCCGTGCTCGATGAACTGCTGCGCGAAGGCATGAAGCACCAGGGCGAGCTGCCCGCACAGACTCTAGTGATCTATATTTCACCTCTGAAGGCCCTGTCCAATGACATCCGTCTTAACCTGCAGGCCCCGCTCGAAGGCATCAGCCAAGCCATCGCCGACCAAGGCCTGAACGCCCCACGTATCACTACGGCCGTGCGCACGGGCGACACGCCGCAAAAGGAACGTGCCGCCATGCGCAAGCTGGCCCCGCACATTCTGGTGACGACCCCCGAATCGCTTTACGTGCTGATGGGCTCCGCTTCTGGCCGTGAAGGCCTGGCCAACGTGCACACCGTGATCGTCGATGAAATCCACGCCCTGGCCGGCAACAAGCGCGGCGCCCACCTGGCACTGACCTTGGAACGCCTGCAAGCCTTGTGTAAAAGGCCACTGCGGCGTATCGGCCTGTCCGCCACGCAACGGCCGGTAGAGCGTGTGGCACAGTTTCTGGTCGGGAGCGGGCGTGCCTGCGCCATCGTCGATGTCGGCCATGCGCGCCAGCGCGATCTGGCTATCGAAGTGCCGCCAGTACCGCTGGGGGCAGTGATGGCTACCGACGTCTGGGGCCTGGTGTACGATCGCTTGGCCACCCTGGCCCGTGAACACCGCACCACGCTGGTATTCGTCAACACCCGGCGCCTGGCCGAGCGTATCACCCGCCACCTCAGCGACCGGCTGGGTAAAGAGGCGGTTGCCGCGCACCACGGCAGCCTGTCCAAGGAGCTGCGCCTGGATGCGGAGCAGCGGCTCAAGAGCGGCAAGCTCCAGGTGCTGGTAGCAACCGCATCGCTGGAGCTTGGCATTGATATCGGCGATGTCGACCTGGTTTGCCAGATCGCCTCGCCGGGCTCGATTGCCGCCTTCCTGCAACGGGTTGGCCGCGCTGGGCACCAGGTCGATGGTGTGCCAAAGGGGCGCCTGTTCCCCACCTCACGCGATGACCTGATCGAATGCGTCGCCCTGCTTGACTGCGTTCGACAGGGCGAACTGGACGAACTGCACATCCCCCGGGCGCCACTGGATGTACTGGCCCAGCAGATCGTCGCAGAAGCCAGCAACCAGGCCTGGCACGAACAGGCTCTGCTGGATTGCCTGCGCCAGGCTACACCTTACGCCGAGCTCGATCAGCACCATTACCAGGCCCTGCTGCGCATGCTCGCCGAGGGCTACAACGGCCGCCAGGGTGTGCGCAGTGCCTACTTGCACCGTGACGCAGTGACCGGCACGCTGCGTGGCCGACGTGGCAGCCAACTGACTGCGCTGACCAGCGGCGGCACCATCCCCGACAACGCTGACTACGCCGTGTTGCTGGAACCGCAGGCGCTGAACATTGGCAGCGTCAATGAAGACTTTGCCGTGGAAAGCATTGCCGGCGATATTTTCCAGCTGGGCAACGCCTCTTATCGCATTCTGCGCGTCGAGCCGGGCCGGGTGCGGGTAGAGGATGCTCACGGCCTGCCGCCGACCATTCCGTTCTGGCTGGGTGAAGCGCCGGGGCGCAGTGACGAGCTGTCTGCCGCCGTAGCCCGGTTGCAGGCGCGAATAGACCAGCAACTGGCGCAGGCAGGCGGCGACACGGTCGAGGTACTGGCCTGGTTGCAGGCGACCTTCGAACTGGACGAAGCCAGTGCAGGCCAGTTACTCGACTACCTGGCCCGCACCCGTGAAGTGCTTGGCGCCCTGCCCTCGCAGGATACGCTGGTGATGGAACGCTTTTTCGATGAGTCCGGCGGGACCCAACTGATCATTCATTCGCCCTACGGCAGCCGTATCAACCGCGCCTGGGGCCTGGCCCTGCGCAAACGCTTCTGCCGCACCTTCAACTTCGAGCTGCAGGCTGCCGCCAGCGAGGACGCCATCGTGTTGTCACTGTCGACCAGCCACAGTTTCGAGCTGGACGAAGTGTGGCGTTACCTGAACAGCCGCAGCGCCGAGCCGATCCTCATCCAGGCCCTGCTCGATGCACCGCTGTTCGGCGTGCGCTGGCGCTGGAACGCAGGCGTGGCCATGGCACTGCCGCGCTTTGTGGGCGGACGCAAGGTGGCACCACAAATCCAGCGCATGAAAAGCGAAGACCTGATTGCCGCTGTGTTTCCCGACCAGATCGCCTGCCTGGAGAACATCGTCGGCGAGCGGCAGATTCCCGACCACCCGCTGGTCGAGCAAACCCTCGACGACTGCCTGCACGAAGCAATGGACAGCGAAGGCTGGCTGGCCCTGCTGCGGCGCATGGAAAGCGGTGCAGTGCGCTTGCTGTGCAGGGACTTGCCCGCCCCCTCGCCGCTGGCATCAGCGATTCTCAACGCCCGGCCTTATGCCTTTCTGGACGATGCACCACTGGAAGAACGACGTACCCAGGCGGTACTCAACCGGCGCTGGAACGACGTGCACAGTAGCGACGACCTGGGCGCACTGGACGCTGATGCCATTGCTGCCGTCGCGGCCGAGGCCTGGCCACAGCCGGCCAATCCCGACGAAATGCACGAAGCATTGATGAGCCTGGGTGCCATCGGTCAGGTCGAGGTAGATGCCAATCCCTGCTGGGATTTGCTGCTAAGGCAGCTGGCCAAGGCCGGGCGTGCCTTGCGTCTGCCCGATGACAAGCTCTGGTTGGCCCGCGAACGCCTGAGCCTGCTGCTGGCACTGTACCCCACAGCGCACATGGAGCCAGCGTTCGAACGGCTCGCTGGCTTCGACCAGCCCATCGAACCCGACAACGCACTGAGCGAACTGCTGCGCGCCCGCCTGAGCGGCCATGGCCCGCAGACCCTGGCGCAAATCGCTGCGCCATTGGGCAAACCGGTAACCGATATCGAGCAGGCTCTGGCCCGCCTGGAAGCCGAAGGCTATGTGCTGCGCGGGCATTTCAGCCCAGGTACAACTGACTTGCAATGGTGCGAACGCCACTTGCTGGCACGCATCCACCGCTACACGGTCAAACGCCTGCGCCGCGAGATCGAACCGGTCAGCCTGCAAGACTTCATGCGCTTTCTGTTCGATTGGCAGCACCTGGCGCCTGACGAGCGCCTGCGTGGTCCGCAGGCGGTGGCCGAAGTGCTGGTCCAGTTACAAGGGTTCCCCAGCGCCGCAGCAGCCTGGGAGGCGGAACTGCTGCCGGCGCGTATCAAAGACTACAGTCCGCACTGGCTCGATGAAGCCTGCCGAAGCGGGCAGTTTGCCTGGAGCCGGCTGGCGGCAACAGTGGCGAGCAGCACGTTGACCAGTACCCCACTGGTGCTGCTGCCGCGGGAGCAGTTGAACACGTGGCGCAGTCTGGCGCCCGCACCTGCTGTCGACGCCCTTGGCCTACGTGCGCAACGTGTGCACGAAGCGCTGAAAACCCTGGGGGCGCTGTTCTTCGATGAACTGGCACATGAAGCACATCTGCTGCCCAGTGAACTGGAAACTGCACTGCAGGAGCTAGTGGGCTCAGGCCTGGTCGGGGCGGACAGCTTCACTGGCTTGCGCAGCCTTATCACGCCTGCAACCAAGCGCAGCTCACGTAACAGCCGCCGTGGCCACCCGCCACTTTCCAGCAGCATGGCACATGCCGGGCGCTGGTCACTGCTGCGCCGCAGCGTTGCGCCACCGGAGCACGACCAGCGCCTGGAGCACATTGCCCGCACGCTGCTGCGCCGCTATGGCGTGATCTGTTGGCGCCTGTTGGCGCGCGAGAGTGATGTACTGCCGCCCTGGCGTGAGCTGCTGCGCTGCTACCACCGATTGGAAGCACGTGGCGAAATCAGGGGCGGGCGCTTCATTGCCGGGCTGGCCGGTGAACAGTTCGCCTTGCCGGAGGCGGTAGTATTGCTGCGGCAAGTGAGACGACGTGAACCGGACGGAACGCTGCAGGTGGTGAGCGCCAGTGACCCGCTGAACCTGATCGGCTCGTTGCTGCCGGGGGCGAAAGTGCCGGCAGTGATTGGCAACCGGCTTCTGTATCGCGACGGGATACCGGTGGCGGTGCGGATGGCAGGGCGTTACGCGTATCTGATCGAGGCGTCCGCACAGGAGCAGGAAAGCTGGCGGCAAAAACTGCTGCGCGACGCCCTGTAGGAGCGGGTTTACCCGCGAATACGGTAGCGACGGCAACGGTGAACGGCGGGTGGAGATTGGCCAGCAGGCCCGCCCCTTCGCGGGTAAACCCGCTCCTACAGCGGTTGGCGTTGCGCCCAGGCAATTTGGCTCGGGTCGAGAATGATTTGCGCTACCCCGATTTTATTTTGCAGGGCCCGGCAACTTGGCTATGGTCGGGGTTTGCCCCCAGGCCCTGAGCCTGACCGAGCCATCGCAAGGACCCTGTATGAGCCTGTCACTTCTCAGTCGTTATGCCTTCTTCGCCGCCTGTGTGCTGTTCACCCTGGCGAGCATCCCCTTCAGCCACCACGAATGGTTGTGGCCGTTCACCCTGACCACTGGCATCCTCAGCCTGGTCGGCCTGTTCGACCTGCTGCAGCAGCGCCATGCCGTACGCCGCAACTACCCGGTTCTTGGCAACATCCGCTATCTGGTCGAGGCCATTCGCCCGGAAATCCGCCAGTACCTGCTGGAGTCCGACAGCGATGCCCTGCCCTTCTCCCGCGCCCAACGCTCGCTGGTGTATGCCCGGGCGAAGAACGAAGCCTCGGACAAACCTTTCGGCACCCTGATCGACGTATATGAATCCGGTTTCGAGTTTATCGGCCACTCCATGCGCCCGGCACCGCTGGCCGACCCGGCCAGCTTCCGCGTTATCGTTGGTGGGCCGCAGTGCAGCCAGCCGTATTCGGCCTCGATCTTCAACATTTCGGCCATGAGTTTCGGCTCGCTCAGTGCCAATGCCATCCGTGCGCTCAATCAGGGCGCCAAGCTGGGCAACTTCCACCACGACACTGGCGAGGGCAGCATCAGCCCTTACCATCGCGAGCACGGCGGTGACCTGGTGTGGGAACTGGGCAGCGGCTACTTCGGGTGCCGCACGCCGGATGGGCGCTTCGATCCCGAACGCTTCGCCGCCCAGGCGCGCAGCCCTCAGGTGCGCATGATCGAGATCAAGATGAGCCAGGGCGCCAAGCCCGGCCACGGCGGCATATTGCCCAAACACAAGGTTACCCAGGAAATTGCCGAAACCCGTGGCGTGCTGATGGGCGAGGATTGCATCTCCCCGTCGCGCCACAGCGCCTTCTCGACACCGATCGAAATGATGCAGTTCATCGCCCAGTTGCGTGAACTGTCCGGCGGCAAGCCGGTGGGTTTCAAGTTCTGCCTGGGTCACCCGTGGGAATTCATGGGCATCGCCAAGGCCATGCTGGAAACCGGCATCCTGCCCGACTTCATCGTCGTCGATGGCAAGGAAGGCGGCACCGGCGCAGCGCCTGTGGAGTTCACCGACCATATCGGGGTGCCACTACGTGAAGGCCTGCTGTTCGTGCACAACACCCTGGTCGGCCTGAACCTGCGCGACAAAATCAAGCTGGGCGCCAGCGGCAAGATTGTCAGCGCCTTCGACATCGCCAGCGTGCTGGCCATTGGCGCCGACTGGGCCAACTCGGCACGCGGCTTCATGTTCGCCATCGGCTGCATCCAGTCGCAAAGCTGCCACACCAACAAGTGCCCGACCGGCGTGGCCACGCAAGATCCGCTGCGCCAGCGTGCGCTGGTGGTGCCCGACAAAGCCCAGCGGGTGCTGAACTTCCATCACAACACGTTGCGTGCCTTGGCGGAAATGCTCGCGGCGGCAGGCCTGGAGCACCCGGCTCAACTGGAGGCCAAGCACCTGGTGCGGCGCATTTCGGCCACCGAGATCAAGCTGTTCTCGCAGATGCATGTGTTCTTGAAGCCAGGTGAGTTGCTGACCGGCGAGGTGAACGGGCAGTTCTATTCGCGGATGTGGCAACTGGCCCGGGCGGACAGTTTCGAGCCGAACAGCGAAGTGGCGGCCTGACGGAACGCAGGGGCCGCAAAGCGGCCCCACGTCAGATCAGGAGGCGGTACTCGTCGCACCTTGTGCGTCTTTCGGCGCCAGGCGGAGCGTGTAATACAGCACCGTCAGCAGCACCAGGAACGCCGGGCCGATGTACAGGGCCACACGCGTATCCTCGAAGTACGCCATCAGCCCGACCACCAGCACCAGGAAGGCCAGCGCCAGATACGAGCTCAGCGGCCACAGCCACATGCGGTACTTCAATGCCTTGCGCTCGGCAGTGGTAAGGCCGGCGCGGAACTTCAGCTGTGCCAGCAAGATCATCACCCAGGTCCAGATCGCACCGAAGGTGGCGATCGAGGTTACCCAGACGAAGACCTTTTCAGGCACCAGGTAGTTGGCCAGCACGCCCAACAGCAACGCGCCGATCGACAGCAGCAGCGCATTGCGTGGCACGCCGTTCTTCGAGGTACGGGCGAAGGCCGCCGGGGCCTGGCCATTCTGCGCCAGGCTATAGAGCATGCGCCCGGTGCTGAAGATGCCGCCGTTGCACGACGAAAGCGCCGCTGTGATGACCACGAAGTTGATGATGCCGGCGGCGGTCTTGATGCCGAGACGCTCGAAGGTCATGACGAACGGGCTGCCCTGACTGCCGATTTCGCTCCACGGATAAATCGACAGGATCACGAACAACGCGCCGACGTAGAACAGCAGGATGCGCCAGAACACCGAGCCGATGGCCTGCGGAATGGTCTTTTGCGGGTTGCGTGCTTCACCTGCGGTGAGGCCGATCATTTCCACGCCCAGGTAGGCGAACATCACCATCTGCAGCGACATCAGCACGCCAGTCACACCATTGGGCATGAACCCGCCGTTGCTCCACAGGTTGGAGATACCGACTGCGACACCGTCATTGCCAAAGCCGAAGGCAATGATGCCGATGCCGCCAAGAACCATGGCGATGATGGTGACGATCTTGATCAGCGCGAACCAGAACTCGAACTCACCAAAAGCCTTCACCGCCACCAGGTTGACCGCGCCCATGCTGCCCAGCGCCGCCAGGGCCCAGATCCAGCGCGGTACGTCGGGGAACCAGATGCCCATGTAGATGGCCACTGCAGTAATTTCGGCAACACAGGTCACCAGCCACAGGAACCAGTAGTTCCAGCCGGTCAGGAAGCCCGCCAATGGGCCGAGGTAATCCTGGGCATAACGGCTGAAAGAGCCGGCGACAGGGTTGTGCACGGCCATTTCACCAAGCGCGCGCATGATCACCAGGATGGCCAGGCCACCGATGATGTAGGACAACATGATGGCCGGGCCGGCCATTTCGATCGCCTTGGCCGAACCGAGGAAAAGACCGACACCGATACAGGCGCCCAGCGCCATCAGGCGGATGTGCCGTTCGCCCAGTTCACGCTTGAGCGGGCCGCCTTCAGTGGCCTGGCCGTGGGCAGAGTGGTTGCCGACTGGCATAGCAATACAACCTCATTTTGTTATTGGATTTGACCTCCGTGCAGCCGCGACCATGCCGATAGGCGTGGCGTTGGCTTGCCAGGCCGGCCTTGTGAGCCGGCCCATGTGCCGGACTAGAGCGCCCGGCAGGGCGAAGGGGGCCAGCAGTATAGGAAGACCGTTGTAGGAGTTTTCACTGTATATATGCAGAAATTTGGCTAGAACTCTGGGGCCGCTGCGCCCCCCAAAAAATCGCCAAGGCACCATAGCAACATCGTCCGTTGAGGAAACCCACACCAAAGCCGCATAGCCCTACGCCACTTTTCCCTTCTTCTTACAAATTTTTCACCCTATCCACTCAACGTCTAAGCTTCAGACAAGCAAGACGAAAACACCTGGCCGGATAGAAGACTATGGGCGCACTGTGGCAATCGGAACCCAGCAGAACGGAAGCACCCGAGATACCTCCGGCCGAGACGCCACAACCTGAATCCCCCCGTCAGCGTCGGCTATGGTGGTGGCTGATCCTCCTCACCCTGCTGGTGGCACTGGTAGCTATCGCCGTTGCCGCGTACGACGAGTTCCGCACCTCCGAACTACAATCGCGCGAGTTCAGCAAACTGGCCGGTACACTGACCTACTCGCTGCAACCTGGTCCCAGCGACGCCATCATCTACCCCGGCGATGGGCCGTTCGACAAACGCCTGGGCTATAGCGCCCTGGGTGAATTCCTGCCACGCCTGCTCAAGCGCGACTACCTCATCAGCGAACAGGTGAAGTTCTCTCCCGCACTGATGAACTACGTCGAACATGGGCTGTTCGCTCCCTATATCGAGAAGATCCAGGCCGGCCTTTCGATCACCGACTGCCGCGGCGACACGCTGTACCAGTACAACTACCCCCAGCACCTGTACCCGGACTTTGCGGCGATTCCTCCCGTGATGGTCAACAGCTTGCTGTTCATCGAGAACCGCGACTTGTTGGATACCAACGAACCACGTAACAACCCGGCCGTGGACTGGCCACGCTTTGCCAAGGCCGCCTACAGCCAGGTCGCCAAGTACCTGGCCCTGCCCGGCCAGTCTGCCGGCGGCAGCACCCTGGCCACACAGCTGGAGAAATATCGCCACTCACCCGATGGCCTGACGGTGTCGGGCGCGGAGAAGATCCGGCAGATGATTTCTGCCAGCGTACGTGCCTACCAGGGCGGCCCCGACACCACAGAGGCACGCCAGCGCATCGTGCGCGACTACCTCAACAGCGTACCGCTGTCGGCCGTGCCTGGGCATGGTGAGGTACATGGCATGGCCGAGGGCCTGCGGGTGTGGTACGGCGCCGACTTCGACCAGGTCAACCAGGCCCTGAACGCCACCGCCACCGACCCCGAGAGCATGGCCGCGCGCGGCTTGGCCCTGCGCCAGGTACTGTCGCTGATGATTGCCCAGCGCCGCCCCTCGTATTACTTGTCCAAGGGCCGGGTCGAGTTGGCCGAACTCACCGACTCGCACATTCGCGTGCTTGCCGCCAACAAGGTCATCAATCAGCCGCTGGCCGATGCCGCGCTGGCCAGCAAGGCGGTGTACCGCGACTGGGTAGCGCAGCCAACCATCGTACCGATCATCACCAACAAGGGCATCAGCCTGGCGCGCAACCGCCTGTCGGCCATGCTCAACCGCCCGCTGTACGACCTTGACCGCCTTGACCTGTCAGCCACCAGTACCTTGCAGGCCGACCTGCAACTGCAGGTCAGCCAGTACCTGAAAAACCTTGCCGACCCAGAGTTTGCCGCACAGATCGGCCTGATCGGCGAGCGGCTGCTCACTGCCAAGACCACCGACCAGGTGAGCTACAGCTTCACCTTGTTCGAGCGCACCGCCGATGGCTCGCGGGTACGGGTGCAGACCGACAGCACCAACCAGCCCTTCGACATCAATGAAGGCAGCAAGCTGGAACTGGGCTCAACCGCCAAGCTGCGGGTACTGACCACTTACCTGGAAATTATCGCCGAGCTGCACGACAAGTATGCCGGCAAACCTGCCGCCGATCTGAAGAAGGTCGAAGTGGCCGAACTCGACCGCATCACGCAATGGTCGCTGGAATGGCTGGCACAGAACAGCAAGAACCAGAGCCTGGACGCCATGCTCGACGCCGCGCTGGAACGCAAGTACTCGGCCAACACCGGCGAAGCGTTCTTCACTGGCGGCGGGATGCATGTGTTCAACAACTTCCGCAAGGAAGACAACAACCGCAACCCGACACTCAAAGACGCACTGCGCGAGTCGATCAACCTGCCGTTCATCCGCCTGATGCGCGACCTTGTGCGCTACGTGACTTACCAGCAGCCATACAACCGTGTGGCGCTGCTCAAGGACGACACCGACCCGCGCCGTCAGGAGTACCTTGCCCGCTTCGCCGACAAGGAGGGCACCAAGTACCTGATGCGCTTCTGGAAGAAGTATCAGCGTAAAACCTCGCAACAACGCCTGGACACGTTCCTCGACAGCATGCGCGTGACCCCACAGCGGTTAGCGGCAGTACACCGCTACCTGTTCCCCGAAGCAGGCCAGGAAACGTTCAACGCATTCGTGCGTGCCCACCTCAACGGTAACAAGAAGGTGTTGGGCAAACTGACCGATGGCCGTCTGTCAGAGATGTACGCTGCTTACGGCCCAGGCAAGTACGACCTGCCCGACCAAGGTTACATCGCCAAGGTTCACCCGCTGGACCTTTGGCTGCTTGGCTACCTGCTGAAGCACCCAAGCTCGACACTGACCGAAATGGTCAATGCCAGCCGTTTCGAGCGCCAGGAGGTATATGGCTGGCTGTTCAAGAGCCGCCACCAGAGCGCCCGCGACAGCCGTATCCGCACCATGGTCGAAATCGAAGCCTTCCTCGATATTCACCAGCGCTGGAAACGCGTGGGCTATCCATTCGACCACCTGGTGCCCTCATTGGCCACCGCCATCGGCAGTTCCGGCGATCGCCCCGCTGCCCTCTCGGAACTGGTCGGGATCATCCAGAACGACGGCATTCGCCTGCCAACCCTGCGTATCGATACCCTGCACTTTGCAGCCAATACACCCTACGAGACCAAGTTGATCTCAGACCCGGACCGGGGCGTGCGAATTCTGCCGGTCGAAGTGGCGCGAGCGCTCAAAGGCGCCATGTCGCAAGTGGTCGATGCAGGTACCGCGCGGCGTATTTCCGGCAGCTTCAAGCTACAGGACGGTACGCCACTGGTGATGGGCGGCAAGACCGGTACCGGTGACAACCGAATCGAAAGCTTCGGCGCCGGCGGCCGGCTGATCGGTTCGCGCTCGCTGAACCGCACCGCTACCTTCGTGTTCTTCCTCGGCGACAACCACTTCGGCACGCTGACCGCCTTCGTGCCGGGTCGCACGGCAGAAGCGTTCAAATTTACCTCGGCGCTGCCGGTGCAGGTGCTCAAGGGCATGGCACCGATCCTCATGCCATATCTGCAGCCGGGCAACCCGAATGAGTGCAAACCGCCACAGGTTGCCCTGCACACACCGCCGCCGACAGGTAACACATCGACTGAGTAGATGATAATCATCAGCATTTAACGGCTTGTCTTTAGATATATCTTGAGTAATATCTTACGATATATCGCAAACGACAGAGCCCTATCCTTATGCGCGAACATCACCCTCATGACCCCTTCGAGCGGCGCCCCGGCCGTGGCGAACGCGGCCCGCGGGTCTTCGCCCCTGGTGACCTCAAGCTGCTGATGCTGGACTTGCTGGCCGAGCAACCCGGCCACGGTTACGACCTGATCCGCCAGATCGAAAACCTGTTCGAAGGCAGCTACAGCCCAAGCCCCGGGGTGATCTACCCCACGCTGAACTTTCTTGAAGAAGCCGAACTGATCAGCGGCCAGGTGCAGGGCAGCAAACGCCTGTATGCCATCACCGATGCCGGCCGCAGCGCCTTGGCGGATCAGGCGGTAGCCCTGGATGGCGTGCGCATGCGCATCGAGGTCAGCAAACGCGCCCTGCGCGGCCACGACCGCCCACCAGAGATTCATGAAGCGGTCGGCAACCTGCGCCATGCACTGCACATGCACAGCGGCCGCTGGACCGCGGAAGAAATCGAACGGGTCCGTGACCTGCTCAACCATGCCGCCAAGGCCATTGCCTCCGGGCCAACTGAACCTTTCAGGGAGACGCCCAATGAGTGACACCGTTCACCGCGTAAACCATGAGATCCGCCAGCGCCGTCTGCAGGTACTTCGGATCACCGAGCTGACCCCGCGCATGCGCCGCATCACCTTGGGGGGTGCCGAGCTGCAAGGCTTTACCAGCATGGGCAGCGACGACCATATCAAGCTGCTGTTCGCCGAAACGCCGGAGCAACAACAGGCCATCGAGGCCCGTAATCTGGGTAAGGAGGGTGGCGCGCGGCCTACCATGCGCGAGTACACGCCACGGCGCATCGACCTGGTGGTAAATGAGCTGGACATCGACTTCGTGCTGCACGGCGACGGCCCTGCCTCTACCTGGGCCGCACAGGCCACGCCTGGGCAAACCCTGGACATCGCCGGGCCAAGGGCCTCGCTGGTGGTACCGGATATTTTCGACAACTACCTGCTGATCGGCGATGAGACTGCCATCCCGGCAATTGGCCGTCGGCTGGAGGAGTTGCCAGCCGGCCGCCAGGTGCTGGCAGTGATCCAGATCGAAGACGAGCAGGAGCGCCAGCCGCTGCCAAGCAAGGCCCAGGTGGAAGTGATCTGGGTACGTCGCCAAGAGGAAGACTTGTTGGCACTGGTGCGAAACCTGAGCTTGCCGCAAGGCCGGCTATATACCTGGGTCGCGCTGGAAAAAGCCCTGACTCGCCAGGCCAAGGCATTGTTGCTGGAGAAAGGGGTGCCGGATGATGCGCTAAAGGCCGCAGCCTACTGGCGGGCCAACGGGACTGCGGACGACGAGTGATCGTGATTGCCTGATCTGCCGTCTTCGCGGGCAAACCCGCTCCGACAGGGACCGCGCCACGTTGTTGCTTACCAACGAAGGTCTCGCTGCCCCGCCAGGGCCTGCGGCCCGAGCCATTGGGCCCCACGCAACAATGGCATCAACTGCGCTTCAGGCTGCAGCTGGAACACCACCTGCGCCCGGCGCCCTGGCAGGTCGGCATCCACGGCCAGTTGATGTTGCCCTTGCTGCGCCAACTGCCCGCGCAGGTGCCAGCCACTGCGGCAGTCCATTTCCAGCCAGCCGTGCCCAAGGCCTAGTGACCAAGGGTCGCTCAGCGCAAGGTCGGTTACGATCACGCGGCCTTCACTGGCTTGGCATTGGCGCCCTGCCCCTTGCATCTTCAACACACCCTGCCACTGGCCGGCCAGACGGTAAGCCGTCGAGACTGTCGCCAGGGCCCCTTTGGCTGCTGCCTCCAGCCGCCAATGCCAGGGCCAGCCTTCTGCGCGCAACTGCCAGGCCTGGCCCTGGAACCCCACTTGCGCATTCGCCTGCAAGCGCCAGGGCTGCAGCGTCCAGCGCAAAGGCCCGACCGGCCCCCATTGTTGTGCCTGCCCTTGCCAAAGGCTTCCACTGACATCACGTACCGGCAGGCCGGACGCACGCACCACCCACTTGGCCGGAAGCTCGATAAACAGCGTGAGCACGAATACCAATAGCACCCAGGCCATTGCTGCACTGCGGCTCATGGCTGCACCACCAGGTCGAATCGCAAAGCCTTGCCCTGCTGCTCCAGCCCCCATTGCAACGGCAATGCGCCTTCTGCACGCAGGCTCTGCACCCAGCCTTGCAGCATGCGCTCATCGGCCACTTGCCCGCGCAGTTGCCAGGCCTTGCCTTGTGTATCGACTTCGGTCAGTTCGATCCCACGGGCCTGGGCCGACTGACGTAGCCGCTCCAGGTTCACACCGGGCCCGCCTTGCAGGCTGGCCGCCTGTTCGGCCAGCGCGCGCCACTGGCCAAGCTCGCGCCATTGCGCAACGCCTTCACGCAGGGCCAGGACGGCCAGCAGCAGGGCGATCAGTCCCCAGGCGAACTTGAAGCGATGACGCTGTAACCAGTCCCGGTTCATGAGGCGGCTCCCAAGTCGAAGATCACCCGGCCTTCTTGAACCTGCACTGTGGCGCCAGCGGCAGCCGCCATATCACGCCATGGCGGCGCATTGCCCTCGCCCTCCAGGCGCAGGTGCCAACGCTGACCATCGAAGCGCACCGCTTGCAGGCGCCAATCCGGGTTGGAACGCAGCCAGGCCTGCAAGCGAGCCTGCAGGTCGTCGAGCTGACGTGTACGCAGTTGCTGCTGCAGTACGCTCTCGCGCAGGCGCTTGAGGGCCTGCGCCGCGTGCCGAGGGCTGGCCTGCTCGCCGGTCACGGCAATGACCTGGCTGCGCCAGAGTTGTGCCTGACGCCATTGCTGGCTCAACCACAGGCCCCCCCAAACGGTGGCCAGCACCAGGCAAGCCGCCAGCAGCCGCTGCTGCTGGCGGGACGCCACCGGCAACGAGCGGACTTTGCGGGTGCGTTCGAACAGACCGGGTAATGTGTCGAGCGGCGCAAATACGGTGGGCCAGTTGCCGCTCAGCGACGTCTTGTGCAGCCCTGCCCACGGAGGCTGCGGCACCCCACCCAAGGCATCAGGCCAGGCCAGCCAGTGCTCCTGTCCATCTTCGGCCAAGCCTTTGTAGAGCGACATGCCGGGGGTACGTTGCCATTGCCAGGCGCATCCTGGCTCAGGTGATGGCAGCAGCTGTAGCTCCGTCCAGCAACGTACCGTCTGCAAGCCCCATTCGGCACATTGGCCACGCCAGTCATCCAGCTGCTGACGCGCCACTACCAGCAGGCGAAGGTACCCGGGTTCACGGGCCAGGCAGGCACAAGCCACCTCATGCGGGGCCTGCAGCAAGCGATCCTCAAGCAACAAAGGCCATTCTTCGCGCTTGAGCCCGGGCGGGGCCGGCACGCGAAAATGGCTGCAGGCTTCGGCAGGCAGAACCAGCGCAACATGGGCCTGCGGGTTGGCCGGTGGCTCACCCTGCCCCTGGCTTTGCAAAATACCCTCCTGGACCAGCGCCCAGTGCCAGACAGCACCCGGGCGCAGCAATAGCCACGCCTGGGCCGGCGTACGCCGCCGCCATTCAAATTTCATGAGCGCCCCCATGGAAGGGCGAAGGTGCAGACATAGGGGGCTCCATCACGCAGCAGTTCCAGACGCACGCCACGGCCTGGGTGCACCGGTTGGTCAGAAGGCCAGGCCAGCCAGCGGCCGCCCTGGTAGTACAGAACGTTCATGGCGCTGACCTGGTCGAGTCGTTCGCGCTGTACCCAGCGTGGGGCGACGGCGGCGTACAAATCCGCCGAGCTTTCCAGCAGCAGGCGCTGCTCACGGGCCTCGAAGCGCAGGCGCTGGCGTTGCAGGCGCGAGCCACCTTCGGCTGCCGGCAGGCCGGTGCTGGCAAGCCACAGCAACTGGTTGCTGGCGGGCTGCCAGTCCAGCCAACGACTGGCCAACGGCAGACGCTGGTCGTAGACACGGCGCAGCACCGGGCTGTCGAAGCGCCGCTCCAGCGCCAGGCAAAAGTCCAGCACCGAGGTTTGCTGATTGGTGTGCTGCAGGCGCTCGCGCACCTTCAGCCAGCCGTTGACCAAGGCAGCCAGCATGATGCCAAGCACGGCAGTCAGGGCCAGAGCGACCATCAGTTCGATCAGGGTCAGGCCTGCCTGGTGGCGTTTCATGGGCGCTCCAGAAACACGGTGTACTGGCCCAGTGGCAGGCGCTGCTCGCGGTCGGCGAACAGCTGTAGCTCGCCACGGCGCAGGTCGCGCACGCCGGTGCGGCGCAGTTGCAGTTGCCAGTGACACAGTTGGCCACCTTGGCCAAGCTCGCCGGCTACCTGGTTTTCGGCAGGCCAGTACTGCTCGACGACAAAGCGTGCTTGCAGCTCACGCGCGCACAACAAGCCAAGGCGGTGCTGTTGCAAGTTGTCCTGCACTGCCAGCCGCTGGCGCAGTACCTGGCTGGTGATCACCGCCAGCACGGCAGCGATTGCCAGGGCTACGGTCACCTCCAGCAGAGTGAAACCACGCTGTGCTTGCTTCATGGCACTACCCACATGCCATCGGTGCGGCTCCAGGCCCATTGCTGACTGCCATCGGCCCAGCGCCAGCGCACGCTACCGGCCTGCGCCCAGCCATGCGGCGTGAACAGCACGCGCGGTTGCGGGCTGGCCGGCCAGTCCGGGTGCAGGCCCTTGGGCCAGTCGCCGAGCGGGACCGCTTCGACCACCCAGGCATTGGCCTCGCGGCGCACGAACTCCGGGCGCTGGCCATTCCAGCGCAGCCCGCGCAGTTGCCCCGCATGCCGGGCCAGCGCGGCCTGGCCGCGAGTCTCGGCCGCCAATCGTTGCAAGGCCTGGTCGACACGGGCCTGGCCACTGCCGAGCCCGACTACCGCCAGCCCGGTCATCAGCCCGGCGATGGCCAGTACCACCAGCAGCTCGATCAGGCTGAAGCCACGCTGACCGCGCACCGGTTACAGCGCCCAGTTGCCCAGGTCGGCATCCTGGCCTTCGCCACCCGGCATGCCATCCGCGCCCAACGAGTACACATCGACCCGGCCGTGTTCGCCGGGCATGCGGTACTGGTAAGGGGTGCCCCACGGGTCTTCCGGCAGGCGACGCACGTAGCCATCACTGCGCCAGGCCCGAGGCAGCGGCTCCTGAGCCGGCTTTTTCACCAGCGCGGCCAGGCCCTGTTCGTTACTGGGGAAGCGCAGGTTGTCCAGACGGTACATGTCCAGTGCCTGCTCCAGGGTGGCCAGGTCGGCCATCACCTTCTGCTTCATGGCCTTGTCCTGGTTGCCCAGCACGCTGGGCGCCACCACGGCGATCAGCAGGCCGATGATGAAGATCACCACCATGATTTCCATAAGGGTGAAGCCGCGTTGGCGGTTACGTCGATGCTGCATGGCAATACTCCTTGTCGTCACAATTGCAGGCCCTGGTTGAGTTGCATGATCGGCAGCAACACCGCCAGCACGATGAACAGCACCACAGCGCCCATCACCAGGATCATCAGGGGTTCGAACAGCGCCATGGCGGTATCGACCTGGCGGGCAAAGCCGCGCTCCTGGTCGTCGGCCACGCGCTCGAGCATGTCCGCCAGGGTGCCGCTGGCCTCGCCGCTGCCGACCATATTCACCAGCAGCGGCGGGAATTGCTGGCTGGCATCCAGCGCACGGTGCAGGCTTGTGCCGCCCTGCACGTGTTGGCGCACCTGCTCCATGGCCAGGCGGATACGCCGGTTACCGATGGTTTCAGTGGCCACTTGCAAGGCTTCGAGCAGGGCCACGCCACTGCCAGTGAGAATCGCCAGGCTGCGCGCCAGACGTGCGCTTTCCAGCACCTGCAGCAGGCTGCCAATACGTGGCAGGCGCAGCAGCAGTTGGTCGCGACGCAGACACCAGTGCGGTTTGCGCAGCAACCATCCAGCCAGCACGGCAAGCATCAACGCCAGCCCCAGCAACCACGGTCCGGCCTGCACCACCGCCTGGCTCAAGCCGATCAGCAACGAGGTAATCAGCGGCAGACTCTGCCCGGCGTGGGCAAACTGTTCGGTGAGCTTGGGGACGACGAAGGTCATCAGGCCGATAACCACGGCCAACGACACCCCCATCAGTACCGTAGGGTAGATCAACGCAGTACGGGCCTTGTGTTGCTGGCGTTGCACCTGCTCCAGGTGGTCGGCCAAGCGGGTCAGCACCTGGGCCAGGTGCCCGGAACGTTCGCCGGCCTCGACCAGCGCGCAGTACAGGCCAGTGAACGGTGCGCCCTGCCGGGCCAGGCTGCGGGCCAGGCCCAGGCCTTCGGCCAGCGAGCCGCGCAAGGCCACCAGCACACTGTGCAGGGCGGGCTGACGCAGTTGCCGTTCAAGGGTGGCAAGGGCATCGACCAAGGGAATACCGGCCCCGGTCAAGGTGGCCAGCTGACGGGTCAGCTCACACAGCTGGGCGCGGCTCAGGCGCTGGCGACGGGGTTGTCGGCTGCCGGCTTCATGACGCTGCAACTGGCGGGCGAACAGGCCCTGCTCGCGCAACAGCTGGCGAGCGTGGCGTTCACTGTCAGCCTGCAAGCTGGCCTTGTGCGATTTGCCGGCGAGGTCAACGGCCTGGTAGCGATAGGTTGGCATGTGTTAGCCCTGTACCACGCGCAGTACTTCGGCCAGGCTGGTCTCGCCGCGAGCAAGGCAATCGCTGGCCATCGCCACCAGGCTTTGGCGCCGATCAGCCAGATGATCCTGCATGGCCAGCTCACTGGCGCCGTCGTACAACAAGCCGATGAGCCCAGCGTCCAACTCGATAAATTCGTACAGCCCCAGTCGCCCGATATAACCGCTGCCCTGGCACTGCTCGCAGCCCACGGCGTGATAAGTGCTGTCCAGTGCCGCCAGCTCGGGCCACAGCTCGCGCTCGGCGGCCTGTAGCGGGTGCGCCACGGCACAGCTGCACAAACGCCGCACCAGGCGCTGGGCCAGGACGCCGCGCAGGCACGAGGCGATCAGGAAGGGCTCGATGCCCATGTCGCGCAGGCGGGTCACTGCGCCTACCGCGCTGTTGGTGTGCAAGGTCGACAGCACCAGGTGGCCGGTGAGGCTGGCCTGCACGGCGATCTGTGCAGTCTCCTGATCGCGGATTTCGCCGAGCATGATCACGTCAGGGTCCTGACGCAGGATGGCGCGCAAGCCACTGGCAAACGTCAGCCCCGCACGCGGGTTGATCGCGGTTTGGCCAATGCCGGCGATGGCGTACTCCACCGGGTCCTCGACGGTGAGGATGTTGCGGCTGCCATCGTTGAGGCTGTTCAGGCTGGCGTACAGGGTCGTGGTCTTGCCCGAACCGGTCGGCCCGGTGGACAGCACAATGCCATTGGGACGCGCCAGGCAACCGCGCAGGCCCTGCAGTACCGCTGCCGGCATGCCCAGGTTATCCAGCGCCAGCAGGCTGGCCTGCTTGTCGAGCACGCGCATCACCACCCGCTCGCCATGGATGCCGGGCAAGGTCGAGACTCGTACATCCACTTCGCGCCCCGCCGCGCGCAAGGTGATGCGGCCGTCCTGGGGCTGACGCTTTTCAGCGATGTCCAGGCGGGCCATGACCTTGATCCGTGATACCAGCATGGCCGACAGCGCACGCGGTGGACGCAGCACCTCACGCAGGTGGCCATCGACCCGCAGACGCACCACCAGGCTCTGCTCGAAGGTCTCGATATGGATGTCCGAGGCGCGCAGCCGCAGCGCCTGGCCGAACAGGCCGTTGATCAGGCGGATCACCGGGGCTTCGTCGTCGCTTTCAAGCAGGTCTTCGATGCGCGGCATCTCGCTCATCAGGCTATCCAGGTCGACCTGGTCGCCGATGCCTTCGATCAGCGCCTCGGTGGCGGCATCACCGGCCTGGTACAGCTGGCCAAGGCGCTCGTCGAACAGCGCAGGTTCCAGATATTCGAGCAGGCTTGGCTGGCCATGCACACGCAACAACTCCTGCAACTGGGCATTGTCGGCGTCGGGCCGCAGCCATAGCTGCCAGCCCTGCTCTGCCGGGGCCATGGCCACTCCGCTCTGCCGTGCCTGGCGATAGGGCAGCATCACCAGTCACCGCCTTCCAGGCGTGCGCGGCTGGCGGGGAATACCTGCAACAGCCGCGTGCCCTCTGCAAGGTCCGGCAATTGCAGCGGTGTGGTCTGCTGCAGGGTGCGGTACTTGTCTTCACTGAGGCCCGCCAGGCTCGGGCCGTCGCGCAGGATGCGCGGGCGGATGAACACCATCAGGTTCTGCTTGGTATTGCGGGTGGCATCGGAGCGGAACAACCGGCCAAGGTAAGGAATGTCGCCGAGCAGCGGCACACGCTGGTTGCTGGTACTCAACTCGTCGCTGATCAGGCCGCCAAGTATCACCAGGCCGTTGTCTTCGACCATGACCTTGGTCTTGATCTCGCGCTTGTTGGTGATCACGTCGCTGGCCGAGCTGGTGTCGGCAATCGACGACACCTCCTGAACGATGTCCAGGCGCACGCTGTTGTCGATATTGATCTGCGGCTTGATGCGCAGCTTCACCCCGACTTCCTTGCGCTCGATGGTCTGGTACGGGTTGGCGTTGTTCTGCGTCACGGAGCCGGTGACGAAGGGCACCTCCTGACCGACCAGGATTGATGCTTCGGCGTTGTCCAGGGTCAGCAAGGTGGGCGTGGACAGCAGGTTGAAGCCGCTCTTGCCCTTCAGCGCGTTGATCAGCATGGCGAAGTTGAAGCCCCCGCCGAAATGGCCGATGCCCGCCGTGGCACCGGTGGTGGTGGACAACAGGTCACCCAGGGCCTCGTTGTCGCCACTGGCGGCGGCGCCGGCAATGCTGGCGATATTCACCCCGTTACTGCCGAAGTTGACGATACCGGCGCCGAACTTCTCGTCGGCGAACAGCCACTGCACGCCCAGCTCCTGGGCGCTGCTGTCGGACACCTCGGCGATGATCGCTTCGACCACCACCTGGGCACGGCGAATGTCCAGTTGCTCGACAATGGCCCGGTACGCTGCCAGCTCGCTGTCGGGGCCGACCATGACCACGGCATTGGTACCTTCTTCGTATTCCAGGCGGATGCCCGGGCCACCGGAGGCTGGCATCACCGGCCGGTCCTTGCCCTCTGCCCCACCCGCGCCCTCAGCCGGCACCGCACCTTCCTGGCTGAGCCCTCGCAGCACCTTGACCACTTCACCGGCATTGGCATGGCGCAGGTAGATCACCTGGGTGCTGCCATTGCCCGGTGCCTCTTGAGGGCGGTCAAGCTGGCGCAGCAGGCTGGCGATGCGTTCGAGGTTGCTGCGCCAGTCAGTCACCACCAACTGGTGCGCCGCCGGGTACGGTGTAATAACCCCAACCCGCGGGTCGATCAGCGGTTTGAGGATACCCAGTACCTGTTCGCTGGCGGCGTTGCGCACGTTGAATACGCGGGTGGCCACGCTGTCGCTACCCTCGCCCTGCCGCCCGCCCGCCTCCACTGGCACCGGCTCCAGGCGCGCGGCCTGGTCGGGCACGATCTTCACGCTGCCATTGGGCAGGTCGACGGTGGCATACCCCTGGGCGCGCAGTTGGGCCAGGAAGATGTCGTAGATGGCGTCGGCGTCGTGCAGGTCGACAGTGCGCACGGTGACCTTGCCCTTGACCCGGGGGTCGACGATGAAGGTAGTGCCGGTGATGCGCGACACGCTGTCGATGAACTCGCCGAGTTCGGTATCGACGAAATTCACTTCGTACATCGGCGTACCGTTGTCATCGAACACCGGCTCTTGGGCATAGGCCATGGACAAGGCCAGGCTCAGCGCAGCCGCCATGCAGTATCTAACAGGCATCGTTCATCCTTGCCGCTTGAAGCCGGTCACGGCGGGGCGTGGCGGCCAGGGCAGGCGCTCACGCCGCCCCTGGTTGTTGAAAATCAGGCCATCGCTGTCGATATCCTGCAGCACGATCCCTGGCGCCAGGCGCTGACCGCGGGCCAGGGTGCGCACTTGCTGGCCGTAGCGCAGCACCACCACACTGGCGGCCAATGGCTGGGCCTTGAGGCCGCCGAGGTACTGCAGCGGCAGACGGGTGATGGCGATGGCACCATCGTCGGGTGGCGCCTGCCAGTGACCGACCATCAGCCCGGGCAGCGGGCTATCGGCCACCGCAGGTGACGTGGCCGGGTGTGGCTGCCGGCTCAGCTGCAGCACACACTGCGCAGACAGCCAGCCGGCCAAGGTCAGGCCAGCACCGGTGAGCAGACGCGAGGTGAGCATCACGAGGCCAATTGCCGTGGGTGCCAGCCTGGGTGCCCCTGCACGTAACGCACTTCGGGCAGTTGCAGCGGCGCCAGTTGCCAATCGTCAGGCTGGCGGGCGAGCCAGGCCTCGACCCGCTGCCACAGTGGCTCGCCGGCCTGGCTTTCGAATTGCAAGCCAAAGGTGCGGCACAGACCCTGCACTGGCTCCAACCCCGTGATGCGCTTGCCTTGTGGGCTGTAGCTGACGCTCCAGGCCTGGCCCTGCCAGCGCGGCAGGTCCTGGCTGTTGTCCAGCAACAGCGGGTCACCGAACAATTGTTCAGCGGCGTTTTCCAGCACTTGTTCGACCTGCCTGGCCGGTGCCTCGACCACTGGCGCCGGGTAACCACCGGTAAGGCTGATCAGGTGTTCGCGGGTAATGGGCGTCCCGGCTGACAGCGGGTAGTCGTAACGCAGGCCCGGCAGCAACACGGGCATGCTGCTATCGTCGGCCAAGGCTTGATGCAGCAGGCAGTCCCAACTGCCGCCACGGGTATCGCGGCGCCACAAGGCCTGGGGCGCACGGGCCAGCGGCTGGTCGAGCCAGGCCGCGTGGCCGGCCCGTTGCTGGCGCAGTTGCGCCTGCAATTGCGCGACAAGCAGCTGCGCGGCAGGCGCCAGTTGCTGTTCAAAGGCCGGGAAAAAACGCCCGTCGAACTGCCACTGGCCGGCCACTCGCTGGCAGCGCAGGCGGAAGGCACCGCTGCCCCGGCAGCCGGCAAACAGCACCGGCACGCGCCGACCGCTGGCCTGGGTGACCTCGACCGGCGCGGGCCACAGGTCCTGACCTCGGGCACACAACAGCACGTCGATTTGCGGCACCCGTTCAGCCAGCCACAAGCCGGGGCCCGTGCCTGCATCGGCCATGGCCACCACCAGGTCAGCCTCGCGCCGGGCTTGCTCGAATACCGGCAGCAGTGACTGATACCACTGTTTAAGAGAGGCTTTCTGGTCCTGTGCGTACGGGTCGGTCACGCCAACCACTGCAATACGGGCACCGCCGCGCTCGAAAATGTGCAGGGCTTGCACGCCCAGTGCCTGGCGTTGTGCGTCAGCCAGCCCGGCGCCGAGGGTCATGGCGCTGGCCTGGCGATACAGGCCCATGCTGCGTTGCGGCCACAGCACACGCTCGTCGCTGCTGACCCGCGCTTCGATGCCCAACAGCTGGCTGCCTTGCACACCACTTTCGCCCTGGGTCAGGTAGGCCAGGCCACTGCCATTCCAGCCTTGGCCGTTTTCCAGGGTCAGGCTGTTGCCCGTACCGGCCTCGCCACGCAGTTGTTCCAGCAACGCCGCGAGCACCGCATAACCGCCCAGCGGGGCCGTCGTTGCCTGGCGGGCATCGAGCAGCGGCGCCAGTTGCGGGTAGGCGATGCTGGCGCTGCTGCCGGTCATCCAGGGCGCACGGCCCAAGTGGCTGACCGGCCCCAACCGGGTAGCCGGTACCACCGCCTGGCCAGGCTGGCGGGCATCGAGGGTATCGGCGACGTACAGCAAGTCGAGCCGGGCGTTGCCGCCCTGCTGCCCTGGGAAGGCTGTGCAGGCGCCGAGCAACGGTGCCAAGGCACCGATACCCATCCAGCCGATCACTTCGCGCCTGTGCACACTGCTCGCCATCGCATCGCCATCCTTATCCACGTCCATTCAGGGTCCCGGATGTTGCGGCGCTGGCATTACAGTTTGATGGCAGAAATCCGACAGAAATTCCAATTCGATCTTTAGAATCCCCATCCAAGAACCGAAAGTTTTAAAAGCTCGTTAACATTTCTGCCAAGGAATCATCACACTTGCGCCTTACAGTCGCGGTTTCTTCCAACTCAGCCAACATAAGGACAACCTGATGAGTCGAGATACCGGCGACAACCTGGACCGGAACCAAAGCGGCAATCTGCCGATGGCCAACGTCATGGATGCCTACCTGAGCCGCCGCAGCGTGATGCGCGGCAGCCTGGGCGCCGCCATCGCCATGATCGCCGGTACCGGCCTGACAGGCTGCTTCGACGGTGGTGGTTCCGATCACGATGATCCGGTCACCGAACCGCCAGTCACCGAGCCGGAAGTGCCAAAACTGGCGCTGGGCTTCCAGTCCATCCCAGGCTCGCGCACCGACGCCTGTGTGGTCGCCGCCGGCTATAGCGCCTATGTGCTGGCACCTTGGGGCACGCCACTGAACAGCAACGGCAACCCGTGGAAGTCCGACGGCAGCAACACCTCGACCGACCAGGCCAACGCCATGGGCATGCACCACGACGGCATGCACTTCTTCCCCATCAACGGCAGCTCGGAAGACGGCCTGCTGGCAATCAATTTCGAGTACATCGATACCGCCGCCCTGCACCCGGCCGGCCCCACTACCGATGTCAACGGCAAGCGCCCAGTTGAAGAAGTGCGCAAGGAAATCAACGCACACGGTGCTGGCGTGGTACGCCTGCAGAAAATCAACGGCCGTTGGCAGGTGGTCGACAACGACCCGCTGAACCGTCGCTTCACCACTGCTTCACGCATGGAAATCACCGGCCCGCTGCGTGGCACCGACCACGTCAAGACCAAGTACTCCACTGCTGGCACCCACTGCCGTGGCACCAACAACAACTGCGGCAATGGCTATACCCCGTGGGGCACCTACCTGACCTGCGAAGAGAACTGGCCGGGCATCTTCGTCAACAAGGGCACCCGCCCCGAGGACCAGCGCCGCATTGGCGTGGGCACCTCCAGCGGCCAGTACAAGTGGGAAAGCGCTGCCGGTGACGCCAGCGAAGTGGATGACGAATTCGCCCGTTTCGATGTTACCGTCAAAGGCGCCAGCGCCACCGACGACTATCGCAACGAAGCCAGCACCTACGGCTACATTGTCGAAATCGACCCGTACAACAGCAGCACCCTGGCCACCAAACGCACCGCGCTGGGCCGCTTCCGCCACGAGGGCTGCGCCCCCGGCCTGCCCGTCGCCGGCAAGCCGCTGGTGTGGTACATGGGTGACGACTCGAACAACGAGTACCTGTACAAGTGGGTGTCCACCGCCGTGTGGGACCCCGCCGACGCCACCCCGGCCGACCGCTTGGCCACCGGCGCCAAGTACCTCGACCAAGGCAAGCTCTACGTGGCCCGCTTCAATGCCGACGGCACCGGTGTATGGCTGCTGCTGGACGTGGGCACCGCCACCACGGGCGGCAGCACCCTGGGCGCGCTGTACGGCGACTTGCCGGGCATCATCCTCAACACTCGCGGTGCTGGCGATGCCGTGGGCGCAACGCCGATGGACCGCCCGGAATGGACAACGGTCAACCCGCTGAACGGCGATGTGTACCTGACCCTGACCAACAACAGTGCACGCACCCCGGACAAGGTCGATGCAGCCAACCCGCGCGGCCCGAACCGCCACGGCCACATCATTCGCTGGCACGACAGCGACGACCAGCTGAGCTTTAACTGGGACATCTTCGTGTTCGGCGCCAACGCTGCCGGTACTGCCGACATCAACCGCTCCGGCCTGACCGAACTGAACCAGTTCGCCAGCCCCGACGGCATGAGCTTCGATAGCCGAGGCGTGCTGTGGTTCGAGACCGACAACGGCGAAAGCACCTTGACCGACTACACCAACGACCAGTTGCTGGCGGTGATCCCTACCGACCTGGTGGATGCCAGCGGCAAGCAGGTGCCAGTGAACGCACAGAACCAGGTGGACCTGCGGCGCTTCTTTGTCGGGCCAAACGGTTGCGAGGTGACCGGGATTACCTTTACCCCGGACAACAAGACGCTGTTCGTCAACATTCAGCACCCGGGAAACTGGCCGTATACCGACAAGGCGACCGATGCGACGCCGGCGGGGGCTACCGTACGGCCGCGGGCTTCGACGGTGGTGATCCAGCGTATTGATGGCGGGGAGATCGGCACCGTTTGATCCAGTGCCGGTCAGCCAACCTTTTGCTGGCTGTACCGGCCTCTTCGCGGGCAAGCCCGCTCCTACAGGGATCCCACGGGTTTCAAAACCGGCGTAGGGGCGGGCTTGGCCGCGAAGGCGTCCGTAAACGTTACCAGGCTATCGGCTCCCGGCTACGCACCCGCACTTGCTGCGCTGGCACCCGGGCATGCCACTGCACCACCCCCAGCGCCTCCACCTGGAATTCGCTGCGCATCACCCGCCCCTCTTCCTCGAACGACAGCTGCAACAGAAAATGACCGCTGTTGAGCAGAAGCCCTTCGCTCAACCGTTCGAACGTTTCGTCATCCACCGCCCCCAGCGCCTGGCGCAGCGCGGCGGCATCCACGTACCCTGACGCCGGCCGACCGCTGATGATGCGGCTGAGCAACGAACGCGAGTAACGCCCTTCATACAGCGCCTCCAGCAGGGGCAGATGCTCCAACCCCAACGCATTGGCGTTGAGCCGCCAGCCAGTAGTCTGCGACAAGGCGCACAGCATCGGGTAACGCGCCTGGCGGCTGGCGTCCGGCTCCAGCAACAGGTTCAGCTCGCTGGTGTCGAGCATCGGCTGGTCAGCCGCCAGCCGTGGCGGTTGCTGGCGCAGGTACTGGGCGCTCTCGGCGCCCTGCAGGCGGGCATCACTGTCGGCATCGAGCCAGTCGGCCAGGGCATCGACCAGGCGTTCGGCCGCCATGTCATTGCCCAGCAAGTAACGCAACTGGCGCTCGGCGCGTTCGCCATCGGCACCCAGCAACGCATTGACGTTGAAGCAGGTGTGCTGGTCGCGTACCCGCAACTGCGCCTGGCCAGCGCCAAAATCGTAGTTCAGCGGCTGCCCGCGCAAGGCTTGCCAGAACAGCGGGCTGAGCCGCCAGGCGGGGTCACGCAGGGCCTGCCCGGCATAAGCCAGGCCGGCCTGCTCCATGGCCCGCACCTGCACCCGCTGGTGTAGCAGGCGCACATCGTCAACCTGGCGTCGGCCATCCTCCACCAACCAGGCCATGCCCGCCGCCAGCATTGCCAGCACCACCATCACCATCAACAGGGCCGCACCCTGCTGTTGCCTTCCACCCATCCGTGTGTGCCTCGCTCGCGGAATAAAAACGCCAGTCAACACGCGGGGTGTTTCAGGTAGATGGCAATGCCCGTTCGTCATGCGCACGTCATCTAGGCAAGGCAGGATTGCCCTTCCTTTTCATGACCTTACAGGAGTGGTCGCTATGGGTGGCATTGGAATCTGGCAACTGGTGATCGTACTGCTGATCGTGTTCTTGCTGTTTGGTACCAAACGCCTGAAGGGTCTGGGTAGCGATGTGGGCGAGGCGATCCAGGGTTTTCGCAAATCCATGGGCGGCGACAATGACGCCAGCGCCGCTGGCCAGGCGCAAGTGCAGCAACAGTGCCCGCTGAACGGCCAGGCTGCTCAGCAACCTCAAGCGGACCGCCAGGCCTGATGTTCGAGGTAGGCTTCAGCGAGTTGCTGCTGATCGGCGTCGTCGCGCTGTTGGTGCTGGGCCCCGAGCGCCTGCCGGTGGCAGCCCGTACCCTCGGACGCGGCCTGGGCCAGGCGCGCCGGGCCATGCACGCCTTGCGCACGCAGGTGGAGCGCGAAATCGAAATGCCCAACCTCGACAAGGCACCTTTGCAGCGCCTGGAACAGGAGATCCGCCAGGGCATCAGCCTGAACGCGGTGCCGGCCAATGATGCGGCCACGGCCGCGCTGCCCAAGGAAAATGCTTCATGAGTATTGCCATGGACCCTGCCGCGAGCATGTCGCTGACCGAACACCTGCGCGACCTGCGCAAACGCCTGGTGCGTTGCCTGGCGCTGGTGGCATTGGTGTTTGCCGGCCTGTTCCCCTTCGCCCAGACGCTGTACACGCTCATATCCGAACCGCTACGGCGCTTTTTGCCGGAAGGCGCGAGCATGATCGCCACCAGTGTCACCTCGCCCTTTCTAGCACCGTTCAAGCTGACCGCGATGTGCGCACTGTTCCTGGCCATGCCGTTGCTGCTGCATCAGGCCTGGGGCTTTCTGGCGCCGGGGTTGTACCGCCGTGAACGGCGCATTGCCCTGCCGCTGCTGGTTTCGAGCATCGTGCTGTTCTATGCCGGCATGGCGTTCGCGTTCTTCCTGGTGTTCCCGATGATGTTCGGTTTCTTTGCCAGCGTGACGCCGGACGGCGTGGCGATGATGACCGACATCAGCCAGTACCTGGACTTTATCCTGGCGCTGTTTCTGGCATTCGGGCTGGCGTTCGAGATCCCGGTGGCGACGTTCATCGTGGTCTGGGCGGGGTTGGCCGATGTGGCCGCATTGCGACGCAGCAGGCCCTACGTGGTCGTCGGGTGCTTTGCGGTGGGGATGATTCTGACACCGCCGGATGTGTTTTCGCAGACGATGCTGGCAGTGCCGATGTGGGTGCTGTTCGAGGTGGGGTTGCTGGCTTGTGGAATGTTGAAGCGGCCGGAGCCAGGCAAGGAGATTGTGGCTGGATTGTAGGGCCCTTTCGCGGGCACGCCCGCTCCCACAGGGATATCACAATCCTCAGAACCTGTGATATCCCTGTGGGAGCGGGCGAGCCCGCGAATGGCCGTGATGGGTTCTAGAACTCGGCGAGGCGCCAGACTTCATAGGCTGGCGTCTCGTACGGGTGGCTCTGCTTGAGCGCAGCGACGACCTGAGCCACCAGTTCGTCAGCCACCACCAGCTCCACCTTCCACTCCTCCACCACCTCGACCTGGCCGGTTTGCCCGAGGAACGGCTGGCTGCCGTCCAACGGGCGGAACTGGCCCTGGCCCAAGGTTTGCCAGGCGCAGTGGTCATAATCACCAATGCGCCCGCCGCCAGCGGCGAACACAGCGGCCTTGACCGCTGCGACGTGGCTGGCGGGGACGAAGAAGGCGAGCTTGTACACGCCTTAGTTCACCCACACTCGCGCGTTGCGGAACATACGCATCAGCGCGGCGTCTTCCTGCCACTCGTCCGGGCGCCAGGAGTTCTGCACAGCGCGGAACACACGCTCCGGGTGCGGCATCATGATGGTCACGCGGCCGTCGCGGCTGGTCAGGCCGGTGATACCACGCGGCGAGCCGTTCGGGTTGGCCGGGTAGGCTTCGGTGACCTTGCCATGGTTGTCGACGTAGCGCAGGGCCACGCAACCGGACACATCGGCTTCCAGCAAGGCTTCTTCGCTGGCGAACTCGGCATGGCCTTCACCGTGGGCGATGGCGATCGGCATGCGCGAACCGGCCATGCCCTGCAGGAAGATCGAGTTGGACTTCTGCACCTCGACCATGGCCACGCGGGCTTCGAACTGCTCCGAGCGGTTGCGCACGAAGTGCGGCCAGTACTCGGTGCCCGGGATCAGCTCGTGCAGGTTGGACATCATCTGGCAACCGTTGCACACGCCCAGGGCGAAGCTGTCGGTACGCTCGAAGAAGGCCTGGAAGGCGTCACGGGCACGGGCGTTGAACAGCGCCGACTTGGCCCAGCCTTCACCAGCGCCCAGCACGTCACCGTACGAGAAGCCGCCACAGGCGACCAGGCCCTTGAAGGCTTCGAAGTCGACACGGCCAGCGAGGATATCGCTCATGTGCACGTCGATGGCGGCGAAGCCGGCACGGTCGAAGGCGGCTGCCATCTCGACCTGGCCGTTGACGCCCTGCTCACGCAGGATGGCCACTTGCGGGCGCACGCCTTTCTTGATGTAAGGCGCGGCGATGTCGTCGTTGACGTCGAAGCCCAGCTTGACCGACAGGCCCGGGTTGTCTTCCTCGAGCAGCAGGTCGAATTCCTGGTCAGCGCAGTCGGCGTTGTCGCGCAGGCGCTGGATCTGGTAGCTGGTTTCAGCCCACTGGCGCTGCAGCATGCGACGGTCATCGTCGAACAGCACTTCGCCATTCAGGCTGATGGTCACTTCAGCGTTGTTGACCGGCTTGCCGATCACCGCGACGCATTCTTCACCCAGGCCGGCAGCGCTGAACTGAGCTAGCACGTCCGGGGTAGCATCCTGGCGAACCTGGATCACCGCGCCCAGCTCTTCGTTGAAGAGGATGGCCGGCACTTCGCCCTTGCTGTCGGTCAGCGGGTCGAGTTGCAGGTCGAGGCCGCAGTGGCCGGCGAAAGCCATTTCCAGCACGGTGGTGACCAGGCCGCCGTCGGAACGGTCGTGGTAGGCCAGCAGGTGGCCGTCGTCGTTCAGGCCCTGGATCACGGCGAAGAAGGCTTTGAGGTCTTCGGCGTCGTCGACGTCCGGTGCCTGGGCAGCGATCTTGCCGTAGGTCTGGGCCAGGATCGAGGCACCCATGCGGTTCTTGCCGCGGCCCAGGTCGATCAGGATCAGGTCGGTCTCGCCCTTGTCCATGCGCAGTTGCGGGGTCAGGGTCTTGCGGATGTCGGTGACCGGGGCGAAGCCGGTGATGATCAGCGACATCGGCGAGGTGACGCTCTTCTCGACGCCCTCGTCGCTCCACTTGGTCTTCATCGACATCGAGTCTTTGCCGACCGGAATGGTGATGCCCAGCTCCGGGCACAGCTCCATGCCGACAGCCTTCACGGTGTCGTACAGGCGTGCGTCTTCACCCGGGTGACCAGCAGCGGACATCCAGTTGGCCGACAGTTTGATGTCGGACAGCTTTTCGATGCGCGAAGCCGCCAGGTTGGTCAGGGTTTCGCCGATGGCCATGCGCCCGGACGCCGGGGCATCCAGCAGCGCCAGCGGCGTACGCTCGCCCATGGCCATGGCCTCACCGGTGTAGACGTCGAAGCTGGTGGCGGTAACGGCGCAGTCCGCCACCGGAACCTGCCACGGGCCGACCATCTGGTCGCGGGCAACCAGGCCGGTGATGGTGCGGTCGCCAATGGTGATGAGGAAGCTCTTGCTGGCCACGGCCGGGTGGTTCAACACGCGCTGGACGGCGCTGTCCAGGTCCAGCTCGCTCGGGTCGAAGTCATCGCCCAGCTCGGCTTCGCGGGTAACCGAACGGTGCATGCGCGGCGGCTTGCCCAGCAGCACGTCCAGCGGCATGTCCACCGGGGTATTGCCGAAGTGGCTGTCGCTTACGGTCAGGTGCGGCTCTTCAGTCGCTTCACCAACCACGGCAAACGGGCAACGCTCGCGCTCGCAGATGGCCTTGAAGCGCTCGAAGTCGACTGCACTGACGGCCAGCACGTAACGCTCTTGCGATTCGTTGCTCCAGATTTCGTGCGGGGCCATGCCCGGCTCGTCATTGGGCACGTTGCGCAGTTCGAAGCGACCACCGCGGCCGCCATCGTTGACCAATTCAGGGAAGGCGTTGGAAATACCGCCAGCGCCCACGTCGTGGATGAAGGCGATCGGGTTGCTGTCGCCCAATTGCCAGCAACGGTCGATGACCTCCTGGCAACGGCGCTCCATTTCCGGGTTTTCGCGCTGTACCGAAGCGAAGTCCAGGTCAGCCGAGCTGGCACCGGTAGCCACCGACGAAGCAGCGCCGCCGCCCAGGCCGATCAGCATGGCCGGGCCGCCAAGCACGATCAGCTTGGCGCCGACGGTGATTTCGCCCTTCTGCACATGGTCTTCACGGATGTTGCCCATACCACCGGCGAGCATGATCGGCTTGTGGTAGCCGCGCACTTCTTCACCGTGGGGGGTGTCGATGGCTTGCTCGAAGGTACGGAAGTAGCCGGTCAGGGCCGGGCGACCGAATTCGTTGTTGAACGCAGCGCCACCCAGAGGGCCTTCGATCATGATGTCGAGGGCGTCGACGATACGCTCGGGCTTGCCATAGGCCTGCTCCCAAGGCTGTTCGAAGCCCGGGATGCGCAGGTTGGACACGGTGAAGCCGGTCAGACCGGCCTTGGGCTTGGCGCCACGGCCGGTAGCACCTTCGTCGCGGATTTCGCCACCAGAGCCGGTGGAGGCGCCGGAGAACGGGGCGATGGCGGTCGGGTGGTTGTGCGTTTCCACCTTCATCAGGATGTGCACCGGCTCCTGCACCGCGCCGTACTGGCGGGTTTCAGGGTTCGGGAAGAAGCGGCCGGCAACGTTGCCGACGATTACCGAGGCGTTATCCTTGTAGGCCGACAAAACACCTTCGTTGTGCATCTGGTAGGTGTTCTTGATCATGCCGAACAGGCTCTTTTCCTGAGCCTGGCCGTCGATATCCCAACTGGCGTTGAAGATCTTGTGACGGCAGTGCTCGGAGTTGGCCTGGGCGAACATCATCAGTTCGATGTCGTTCGGGTTGCGCTTGAGGCCCTGGAAGGCATTGACCAGATAGTCGATTTCGTCTTCGGCCAGGGCCAGGCCCAGGTCGATGTTGGCCTTGGCCAGGGCGTCACGACCGCCGGAAAGGATGTCCACCGAGGTCATCGGCTTGGGCTGGGCGTGGCTGAACAGGTCTGCTGCCTGCTCCAGCTGGCCGAGCACACGCTGGGTCATGCGGTCGTGCAATTCGGCGGCGATCAGTTCGGCGTCAGCGTCGCTCAGGGTGCCGGCCACGTAGTAGGCGATGCCGCGCTCCAGGCGCTGGATCGACTGCAGGCCGCAGTTGTGGGCGATGTCGCTGGCCTTGCTGGCCCATGGCGAAATGGTGCCCAGGCGCGGCACAACCAGGAACAGACGCCCCGTCGGCTCCTGTACCGGCACGCTCGGGCCGTACTTGAGCAGACGGCCCAGCACCTGCTGCTGGTCGGCGGTCAACTCGCCGTCAACATCGGCGAAGTGGGCAAATTCGGCATACAAACCAGTAACAGCGGGGACTTTCTGGCTCAGTTGCTCGAGTAATTTACCGTGGCGAAAGGCAGAAAGGGCAGGAGCGCCGCGCAGGATCAACATCGTCGGGACAGCCTCAGGAAGGGGTGTGCTTAGAGGCCGTGCATTCTAGCCTAATTCGATGGCTTTCGGCACCTGCTCTAAGCCACGCCTGCCGGGCGGCGGAACCGGACTTTTGGGTCAGAATTTTGGATGTTCGCCTGAAGATGATCGTCGCCTGGAAGATCGAGCGCCGTCCGCACGGCGCATCGCGAGCTGCGCTCGCTCCTACGTTTGTTTCAGGCCAGTAACGTCAGTGACAGGCGCGCGCGACCGTGTGGTCCGTACGACGCGATATTCCGTCATGCGCCAAGGCGCTCGCGCGTAACTCCTGCAGAAATAACTGGCCGCAAACAAACGTAGGAGCGAGCGCAGCTCGCGATGCGCCGTGCGGACGGCGCTCGATCTCCCACGCGACGAACCTCTTAACGGCAAGCCACACAGCACGGAACCCGCTACCAGACAAGCTAACAGTTGTCGAGATATGGTTGGGCCAGTCCTTTGCGTATACTGCAACCTATGTTCGCCCACACTGCTTTGCGCCAGCGTTGCGCCAAATGGCTTCTCGCAACCGGACTCTTTCTGCTGCTAGGTGCCTGCGTTGAAAAACCCAGCACCCTCGAGCGCGTGAAGGAGGATGGCGTGCTGCGCGTGATCACACGCAACAGCCCGGCAACCTACTTCCAGGACCGTAACGGCGAAACCGGCTTCGAGTACGAACTGGTCCAGCATTTCGCCGACGATCTCGGCGTAAAGCTGCAGATCGAGACCGCCGACAACCTGGACGAGCTGTACGACGCCCTCGGCAAGCCCTCCGGCCCGGTACTGGCTGCTGCCGGCCTGGTCAGCAGTGAGCGGCGCAAAGCGCAGGTGAAATACTCCCATCCCTATCTGGAGGTGACCCCGCAGGTCATCTACCGCAATGGCCGCCCACGCCCCACCAGCGCCAAGGGTTTGGTCGGCAAGAAGATCATGGTGCTCAAGGGCAGCAGCCATGCTGACCAGTTGGCCGAGCTGAAAAAGCAGTACCCGGCCTTGCAATATGAGGAATCCGACGCCGTCGAAGTGGTCGACCTGCTGCGCATGGTGGACGAAGGCCAGATCGACTTGACCCTGGTGGACTCCAACGAACTGGCGATGAACCAGGTGTATTTCCCCAACGTGAGGGTCGCCTTCGATTTGGGCGACACCCGCGACCAGCGCTGGGCAGTGGCAGCAGGCGAAGACAACAGCCTGCTCAACGAAATCAACGAATTTCTCGACAAGGCACAGAAGAACGGCACCCTTCAGCGTTTGAAGGATCGCTACTACGGCCATGTTGACGTTCTCGGCTACGTCGGTGCCTACACCTTCGCCCAGCACCTGCAACAGCGCCTGCCCAAGTACGAGAAGCACTTCAAGAGCTACGCCAAGGTCGAGCAGGTCGACTGGCGCCTGCTGGCAGCCATCGGCTACCAGGAATCGATGTGGCAGCCGGAAGTCACCTCCAAGACCGGCGTGCGCGGCCTGATGATGCTGACCCAACGCACCGCCCGGGCCATGGGCGTGTCCAACCGGCTGGACCCGAGGCAGAGCATCCAGGGCGGCGCCAAGTACTTCATGAAGATCAAGGAAGAGCTTGATGACAGCATCAAGGAGCCGGATCGAACCTGGTTTGCCCTTGCCGCCTACAACGTTGGTGGCGGCCACCTTGAAGACGCCCGCACCCTGGCCAAGCGCGAAAAGCTAAACCCGAACAAGTGGCTGGACGTGAAGAAGATGCTGCCGCGGCTGGCTCAGAAGCAGTGGTACCGGCAGACCAAGTACGGCTACGCCCGTGGTGGCGAACCGGTGCATTTCGTGGCCAACATCCGCCGCTACTATGACATCCTCACCTGGGTGACCCAGCCGCAACTCGAAGGCCAGGTGGCCGAGGGCAACCTGCATGTGCCCGGGGTCAACAAGAACAAGCCGGCGGATCAGTCGCCACCGATGTAAGCCTTTCAGGGCCTCTTCGCGGGTAAACCCGCCCCTGCATAATTCGCACAGAACTTACAGGAGCGGGCTGCCCGCCAAGAGCCGGATGCAATTCAGGCCTTGGCCCGACGAGCCCTGAAGAAATCGCTGAGAATCTGCCCGCACGCCTCGGCCAGCACCCCGCCCTCCACCATCACCCGGTGATTGAGAAAGCCTTGGCCAAAGAACTGTCCCTGGCTCTGCACGACCCCCGCCTTGGGTTCCAGCGCGCCAAACACCACGCGCATCACCCGCGAATGCACGATCAGCCCCGCACACATGCTGCACGGTTCCAGGGTCACATACAGGGTGCTGCCGGGTAGCCGATAGTTGCTGGCCGACCTGGCTGCCGCCCTGATCGCCACCATCTCGGCATGCGCGCTGGGGTCACTGTCGATGATCGGCCGGTTGAACCCCTGGCCGATCACCTGTCCGTGCTGCACCAGTACCGCGCCCACCGGTACCTCGCCCAGCGCCGCGCCTTCGGCGGCCAAACCCAGTGCCAGCCGCATGAATTCCTGATCGCGACTGCGATCGATGATCTGCGGACGCATCAGACCACCGCGATCGCGGCCATCAGGCCGGTTTCCATATGGTCGATGACGTGGCAGTGGAACATCCAGGTCCCAGGGTTATCCGCCACCAGCGCTACCTGGGCACGCTCGTTCTTGCCCAGCAGGTAGGTGTCGGTGAACCACGGCTCCTTGATGTCGTGACGGTTGGAGCCGATCACCTTGAAACTCATGCCATGCAAGTGGATCGGGTGCTGGTACTGGGTCATGTTCTTAAGCTCGAAGATGTAGCTCTTGCCCTTTTGCAACGTGGCGATGGGGCGGTCGGCGCAGGTCTTGTCCGTAATATCCCAGGCCTGACCGTTGATCTGCCACAAGCTCGGCGGTTTGCCCGCGTCAGTGGTGACAGAGACGCTGGCCGCCCACTCGAAATTGAAGTTCAGCTTTTCGGCATTCTCCAGGTCCGGCTCGGCGATCGGATTGGGCGGCAGCGCTGGCGGCCAGTCACTCGGCGCGTCGTTGCTGGCCACCGAACGCAGGGTGCCCAGGCGCACGAAACCGTCGCGCAGGGAGATTTCCTCACCCGCCTCGGGAATGCGAATGGCCAGACAGATACGCATGCCCGGGCCTAACCAGTACTCATCCAACGCACGCGGGGTGACCGGGTTGCCGTCGAGGGCATAGATTCGCGCCTCGCAGTTGCCTTTGAGGTTGAGGCGATAGGTCCAGGTGTTGTCCAGGTTCAGCAGGCGCACCCGCACCACCTGGCCAGCCGGCAGCTCGGTGATCGAGTCGGCCTGGCCGTTGATGGTGATCAACCGCCCGGCAGTGCCGTTGCGCGCGGCCTCGCGCGGGATGCTGAAAGGCAGCCATGCGCCCTGCTCGTCCACATGCCAGTTCTTCAGGCTCAGCGTACGCTCATGCTGGAACCCGGTGGGTTCACGCTCCTCGACGATCAGCGGCCCGACCAGACCGCGGCCTAGCTCCTCGGAGCTGCTGACATGGGGGTGATACCAATAGCTGCCGGCGTCCGGCACGCGGAACTTGTAATCGAAGTATTCACCTGGCTTGACCGGCAATTGCGAAACGTATGGCACACCATCCATCTCCAGCGGCAGGCGGATGCCGTGCCAGTGGATAGTGGTCTCGACCGGCAGATGGTTGATAAAGCGTACCCGCAGCCAAGTGCCCTGGCGCACGCGCAGCTCGGTGCCCGGGGCCGATGGGCCGAAGGCCCAGGCCTCGGTCTTGAACCCCGGCACCAGCTCGACGTCCAGGGGTGCTGCGATCAGCTCATAATCGTGCCCTGCGCTGTCGTCTTCGACCTTGCCCAGCCAGTAACGCGCCGCGCCACCGGCGCCCAGGCCAACCACAACCAGGCCGGTCAGGCCCTTGAGCATTTGTCGACGGGTGAAGGACATCGGTGCGGGTACCTCGTGTTCTGCGCAATCAGTCTGCCAGCAAGGCGCTGACGATGAGGGGCGAATACGATACACCTGCAAATGGGAAATATTAAGTGAAGTATCTAAGCATCGTCCGCTTTAGCCACGGCATTGGCTGGACGGCAGGCGTAGCGGAACCAATCGACAGTGACGACATCAAATTGACACCATTGCCAGAGGCACCTCAGATGAGAAAATGCCTCGTAGTGCAATCATCAGCTCATTTGGCGGCTGGCTTGACTGCTAGGGCGGTGCATGGGGAATGAATCGCCGTCAGCCAGCACACTCACCGGGCCTTCTCTAAAGGAATGCAATGGTAAATGGACTTATCAGCTTACGTCCCTAGCTGGGGCGACATCGAACGCAACCTGGACCAGAGGTTCAGCGCCCTGAAACAGAGCGTCAGCAGCGGCTTGCGCAATGCCCATGACAGTTGGGACGGTTTCACCCGCCGTGTAAGCGATGGCGCCAGCCAGGCCTATGGCGCTGTAGGCGCGCATCGGATCGACAACGTCCGGCAGGCGATGGCGCTGTCCTACCCCATGATGCAGTCAAATCTGTCCCGCACATGGGCATCCATCAACATCGACCAGATTTTCCCCGTGCTGCTCAAGCTGGTGCGGGAAGTGGTGATGATTCTCGGCGGCAGCGTCGCGCTGGGCGGCGTTATAGCGGCGCGGTAGGTTCTCTCGCCTTCCGCCAGATACCTCTTTCAGAGTACTGAATCGGATTGAGCAAGGCCCCACGACTCATCTCTTATTAGAAAAAGAACTATGATCGACCTGCACAGCTCCACCCTCGCCGTTACCGAATATGCCTACCGGTACAACCACTTGCTGCCAGCGCCCACCCCACGCGAGTCCGCAAGCCGTGGCTACGTACACCCGCAATGGCAAAATTCGCGCGCCTGCACACTCACCCCCGATCAATCGCTCGACAGAGCCAAGGGGGCATTGCTGGGGTTGGCCATTGGCGATGCCTTAGGCACCACGCTGGAGTTCTTGCCCCGTGATGCCAAGCATGTCGATGACATGGTCGGCGGCGGGCCGTTCAGGCTCAAGCCAGGTGAGTGGACAGATGATACGAGCATGGCGCTTTGCCTGGCGGACTCGTACCTGGCGTGCATGCGATTTGACCATGCCGATTATCTTGAGCGTCTGTGCAGGTGGTACAAGCAAGGGGAAAACAGCGCTAACGGTGTCTGCTTCGACATTGGCAATGCAACCCGCCTTGCCTTGGAAGGATGGCTACGGCAAGGCTTGGACTGGTCAGGCAACACAGACCCGAACACGGCCGGTAATGGCTCGATCATCCGACTCGCCCCGACCGCCATTTTCAGGCGCCACATGCTACCGTCCACCTGGCGCGAAGCCCAAAGTCAGAGTCGGACCACCCACCGCGCGCCCGAAGCACTAAGTTGTTGCGAACTGCTGGGTGCGCAGCTGCACCTCGCCCTGAACGGCGCAGACAAGGAGGAAATATGCCGCCCCATGGTGCGCCCATTGCAGCCCCGCGCCACGGTTATCAACGCTGGCGAATACAAGGAAAAAAGCCGCGACCAGATTCGCTCTTCAGGGTATGTCATCGACACCTTGGAAGCTGCACTGTGGGCAGTGTGGAATACCGACAACTTCAGGGACGCAGTGCTTCTGGCAGCAAACCTGGCAGACGATGCCGACAGTGTGGCAGCCGTGGCGGGACAACTAGCCGGGGCGTTGTACGGGGTATCCGGCATGCCCGTGCAATGGGTAAAGACAGTGGCGTGGTCAGAACACATACAGGACCTCGCCCAAGCGCTGCACGACCAGGCGCCTGAAAGCGACCCGTTCTACTCGCTGTGATAATGCACGCAGCGGGGCAGATGAATGTGAGTAGCCGATAGACCTCATGGAGTTGGTTAAAGAAGTCTCAATGATTGTGGGAGGGAGTGTGGCGGTGGGTGGCGCCATCGGCGGCGCGGTTGGCTCGCGTGCTTTTGGCGCGGGCGCGCTACCGGGCGCAATGGTTGGAGGCGGGATTGGGTTGCAAGTGGGCAACCTGATTCTGATGGGTTTGGGTTTGGCGGCCATCGCTGACTATTTCTATCAAGGCTTACCCACCTGCCTTGCGAGCCTGCAAGAAGGACTCGCTACGGCCTGGTACGCATCCGACGGCGTCAAGCCAGAAGGGCTTGATCCTACCGGCGGCTCTTCAGCGCAGATCCAGGAGCGAACAGAACGCGCAGCACGACAACTTGCGCGTGGGCAGGAGCAATTGGTGTTGCTGCTGTTGACGGCCATCGTCACCTACCTCACTCGCGGCCAGATGAAGGCTGGGGTGATGAATAGTATGGAAAGCATTGCAA
>NZ_JBICJS010000121.1:0-54422 GCF_043103305.1 Pseudomonas sp. YQ_5
TTTGCTTCGGGCCAGTATTGCCTGCACCAGCGCGCGCGACCGCCTTGTTTGTTCCACACAATATCGAGGCGGACACCAAGGCGGGCGCGCGCCTCTGCCCCAGGAATAATTGGCCCGAAACAAACGTAGGAGCGAGCGCAGCTCGCGATGCGCCGCGCGGGCGGCGCTCGATCTCACGGTCGAAATGACTCTTGAGACATGCCCCCGCAGCCACAATGCAATTTAATGACATGCCCCACTCCCATACAACTTTTGCCCCGCGAACGCATCAAACCCCAAGTAAGCCCCATCCACTCCAAGGAGGTCACCCATGGCGCTGCGCACGACACTGCTGCTTTCCTGCATGACCCTGGCCCTGCTCGGCTGCGCCGGCAACGATCACCCGGCACCGCCGCGTACGCAGCAGGTGGACCTGCAACGCTACCAGGGTACCTGGTACGAACTGGCGCGGCTGCCGATGTTCTTCCAACGCAACTGCGTGAAGTCCGAGGCGCGCTACGGCTTGCGCGAGGACGGCCGTATCGACGTCACCAACCGCTGCCAGGAAAAGGACGGCCATTGGAATGAAGCCAAGGGTATTGCCGAACTCCAGCAGCCAGGCAGCACCGACAAGCTCTGGGTGCGCTTCGACAACTGGTTCAGCCGCCTGGCACCGGGCCTGACCAAGGGCGAGTACTGGGTGCTGTACCACGACAAGGACTACCGCGTGGCACTGGTCGGCCACCCCAACCGGGAGTACCTGTGGCTGCTTTCGCGCACGCCAGCAGTCACCGACCAGCAGCGCGAGCAACTGCTGACAATCGCCCGGGAGCAAGGTTATGACACCAGCAAGCTCATCTGGCGACAGGCCAACTAGCAGACCGTCGACGGCGGGCGGCAATCCGGCTAAGGTGTGTGCCCCGTATCACCTTGGCCGCTTCCGGCCTGAAACAGGACCCTGAGCATGGACCTGCTGTTCCTCGGCACCTCCGCCGGGGTGCCCACCAAGGCACGCAATGTCAGCGCCACAGCCGTGATCGAAGCCAGTGGCAGCCACTGGTATCTGGTCGATTGTGGCGAAGGCACCCAGCACCGGCTGCTACACACCCCACTTTCGGTCCGTGACCTGCGCGCGATCTTCATCACCCACGTGCATGGTGACCATTGCTTCGGCCTGCCCGGCCTGTTGGCCAGCGCGGGCATGAGCGGGCGCACCCAGCCGCTGGAAGTGATCCTGCCCGCCGCACTGCACGACTGGGTACGCCAGGGCCTGCTTGCCAGCGACACCTTCCTGCCGTTCGAGCTGCACCTGTTGCCCGTGGAAGCGTTGAGCGAATGGCGCAGCGAGAACCTGCAGGTGACCACCGTGCAACTGTCGCACCGGGTGCCCAGCGTGGGTTTCGTATTCATCGAAACCAACCCGGAGCCACGCCTGGACATCCAGCGCCTGGACGCCGAGGGCATACCGCGTGGTCCGCTGTGGGGTGAGCTGGCCAAGGGGTTGACCGTGACGTGCAACGGGCAGCTGCTGAACGGCAATGACTACCTGCGGCCTTCGCGCCCGCCACGGCGGGTGATCGTGTGCGGGGACAACGACAAACCAGAACTGCTGGCAGCCGTTGCCAAGGGTGCGGATGTACTGGTGCACGAAGCCACCTTCACCCAGGCGGTGGCCGAACGCACCGGGGGCACGTTCGGCCACAGCACCGCCGCTGAGGTGGCACGCCTTGCCGAGGCCGCTGGCGTGCGCAACCTGGTACTGACGCATTTCAGCGCCCGCTACCAGAACGATCCACGGCGCAGCCCGCACATCGACAACGTGCGCGACGAGGCCCTCGCCCATTACAGCGGACAGTTGACCCTGGCGCAGGACCTGCAGCGCTATCACCTTGGCCGCGACGGCTGTCTTGAGGCCAGTGGTTAGGCCGCCAGCCGCCCGCTGGCAATTGCCTCCGACGCCGCCAGCATCGCCCGTAACAGCACCGCGCAGCCTGCCGCCAGGTCATCAGGCGTGGCGTTCTCGATTTCGTTATGGCTGATGCCGTTTTCGCACGGCACGAAAATCATCCCCGCCGGCCCCAGCTCGGCCAGGAAGATGGCGTCATGCCCCGCTCCACTGACGATGTCCATGTGCGGCAGGCCCAACGCCTTGGCCGATTCGCGTACGGCGTCGACACAGCCTTTGTCGAAGTAAAGCGCCGGGAAGTCGGCCGTGGGCACCAGCTCATGGCTCAGGCCATGCTTGGTACAGGTCGCCTCGATCACCTCGCGCACATCGGCAATCATCGCATTCAACTGCTCGCCCTCAAGGTGGCGGAAGTCCAGGGTCATGCGCACTTCGCCCGGGATCACGTTACGCGAGCCCGGGTACGCCTGAAGGCAACCCACCGTGCCGCAGGCGTGGGGCTGGTGGGCAAGTGCCGTGCGGTTGACCGCCTCCACCACAGCGGCTGCGCCCACCAGGGCGTCCTTGCGCAGGTGCATGGGCGTAGGGCCGGCATGGGCTTCAACACCCCGCAGGGTCAGGTCGAACCACTTCTGGCCCAAGGCGCCGAGGACCACGCCGATGGTCTTGGCCTGGTCCTCAAGGATAGGCCCCTGCTCGATATGCGCTTCGAAATACGCCCCCACCGGGTGCCCCGACACCGCACGCGAACCGGCGTAGCCAATGGTGTTCAACGCTTCGCCAACGCTGACGCCCTGGGCATCGCGCTTGGCCAGGGTTTCTTCCAGGGTGAACTTACTGGCGAACACCCCTGAACCCATCATGCACGGCGCAAAACGCGAACCTTCTTCGTTGGTCCACACCACCACTTCGAGCGGCGCTTCGGTTTCCACGCCCAGGTCGTTGAGGGTGCGGATCACCTCCAACCCGGCCATCACCCCGAAGCAGCCATCGAACTTGCCGCCGGTGGGCTGGGTGTCGATATGGCTGCCGGTCATCACCGGCGGCAGCTTGGGGTTACGGCCCGGGCGGCGGGCGAATATGTTGCCGACGGCGTCGATGCTGACCGAGCAACCGGCCGCCTCGCACCACTGCACGAACAGATCGCGGGCCTGGCGGTCGAGGTCGGTCAAGGCCAGGCGGCAGACACCGCCCTTGGCGGTGGCGCCGAGCCGGGCCAGGTCCATCAGCGATTGCCACAGGCGGGTACTGTCGACGTGATGGGCGTTGGTCTTCAGGATCTCTTTGACGGGGGTCACGGGTTTCTCCTTCAGGCTTTTTTTGTTGTCTGTTCAGGGCGCTTGGCGGGCACGCCCGCTACCACAGGACTGCGTACCGCCATACCGCCAAGCACGTAGTACAGTGCACCGCCCAGCAACGAGCCGGTGAACCAGCCATAGTCGTAGAACCAGCTGAAACTGCTGTTGCCAATCGCCATTACCGTCAGCCCTACTGGCAAGGCGAAGGCGGCAAAACCGGCCCAGTTCCACGCGGGATACACGTCGTCGCGGTATAGCCCGGCCAGGTCCAGCTTCTGCCGGCGGATCAGGAAGTAGTCCACCGCCATGATGCCGGCAATGGGCCCCAACAAGCTGGAATAGCCCAGCAGCCAGTTGGAGTACACGCTCTCCAGGCTAAGGTCGGAGACAATCAGGCCCAGCTTCTTCAGCAGCTCATGACCCATCAGCGCCAGGCCGATAAAGCCGGTCAGCCATATCGCGCGGCTTCGCCCGATCAGGCGTGGGGCAATGTTCTGGAAGTCATTGGTCGGCGACACGATGTTTGCTGCAGTGTTGGTCGACAGCGTGGCGATCACGATCAGCGCCATGGCCAGGGCCACCCAGAACGGGCTTTGAATCTTGCCGATCAAGCTGACCGGGTCGGACACCGTCTCGCCCACCAGTGATGCCGACGCGGCGGTCAGTACCACTCCCAGCGCAGCGAACAGGAACATGGTCAGCGGCAGGCCGAAGATCTGCCCGAGAATCTGGTCCTTCTGGCTGCGGGCGTAGCGGCTGAAGTCGGGAATGTTCAGTGACAATGTGGCCCAGAAGCCGACCATGGCCGTGAGCCCTGCGCAGAAGTAACTGACCACGCTCGCCCCTTCCGGGCGCTTGGGCGGCTGGGCCAGCAGTTCGGTCATCGACATGTGTGGCAAGGCCCAGAACAGCAGACCGATGCCCACTGCCACCAGTAGCGGTGCCGACAGCGTTTCCAGCCACTTGATCGACTCGGCGCCGCGCAGTACCACCCACAGGTTCAGGCACCAGAAGATCATGAAGCCAATCACCTCGCCCGTCCCGCCCAGCGCCTTCCAGCCGTCGAACACCGAACCGAGGAACAGGTGAATGGCCAGCCCGCCAAACATGGTCTGGATACCGAACCAACCACAGGCCACCACCGCGCGGATCAGGCACGGTACGTTGGAGCCGAGAATGCCGAACGACGAACGCAGCAGCACCGGAAACGGGATGCCGTACTTGGTACCGGGAAAGGCATTGAGGGTAAGCGGTATCAGCACGATAACGTTGGCCAGCAGAATCGCCAGCAGCGCTTCGCCAACGCTGAGGCCGAAGTAGGCGGTGAGCACGCCGCCGAGAGTGTAGGTGGGTACGCAGATGGACATGCCCACCCACAGGGCGGTGATGTGCCATTTGTTCCAGGTGCGCTGGTGCACCTTGGTCGGTGCTATGTCGGGGTTGTAGCGCGGGCTGTCGAGGACATCGCTGCCCTCGGACAGCTCGAACAGGCCATCTTGCTCGACCACTTCCGATCTGCTCTGTTGCATAGGCCCTTCTCCAGTTTTTTCTTCTATTTTTCGCTCATCAGGCTGATTCGATGACCGGAGTTCGCACGCTGAATGTGCATAGAAATCTCGACCAGATTTTCATCTTGTCAAGCCAGTCAAATACCCTTAAAGCCCCTGCCTCCGCATGCACACTTAATTTATCCCTTTAATATCAATTAGTTAAAAACCACAAAATTAATGGGAAAATTTTCTTGCTGAATCCAGAATCAGCATCTAGCCTCGAATCTTGTCAGGTCTGACAGGATTGACCGCCCTGCCCGCCCTGGCATCCATGACAATGCAAAGAACCGGCCAAGACCGGTCAGCCTGCGAGGAAAACGGCATGTCCCTGTTGATCCGTGGCGCCACCGTGGTTACCCACGAAGAGAGTTACCCCGCCGATGTCCTGTGTGCCGATGGCCTGATCCGTGCCATCGGGCAAAACCTCGAACCACCCACCGACTGCGAGATCCTCGACGGCAGCGGCCAGTACCTGATGCCCGGCGGCATCGACCCGCACACCCACATGCAGTTGCCGTTCATGGGCACTGTAGCCAGCGAGGACTTCTTCAGCGGCACCGCTGCGGGCCTGGCAGGCGGCACCACTTCGATCATCGACTTCGTCATACCCAACCCGCAGCAGTCGTTGCTGGAGGCCTTCCACACCTGGCGTGGCTGGGCGCAGAAAAGCGCCAGCGACTATGGCTTCCACGTCGCCATCACCTGGTGGAGCGAGCAGGTGGCCGAAGAGATGGGCGAGCTGGTGGCCAAGCACGGGGTGAACAGCTTCAAGCATTTCATGGCCTACAAGAATGCGATCATGGCCGCCGACGATACCTTGGTGGCCAGCTTCGAGCGCTGCCTGCAACTGGGCGCGGTGCCCACCGTGCATGCCGAGAACGGCGAGCTGGTGTACCACCTGCAGAAAAAACTGCTCGCCCAGGGCATGACCGGGCCGGAAGCCCACCCGCTGTCACGCCCCTCGCAGGTTGAAGGCGAAGCAGCCAGCCGCGCCATCCGCATTGCCGAAACCCTCGGCACGCCGTTGTACCTGGTGCACATTTCCAGCCGCGAGGCACTGGATGAAATCGCCTATGCCCGAGGCAAGGGCCAGCCGGTGTATGGCGAGGTGCTGCCCGGCCACCTGCTGCTGGATGACAGCGTCTACCGTGACCCGGACTGGGCCACCGCAGCCGGTTATGTAATGAGCCCGCCGTTCCGCCCACGCGAGCACCAGGAAGCGCTGTGGCGCGGCTTGCAGTCGGGCAACCTGCACACCACCGCCACCGACCACTGCTGCTTCTGCGCCGAGCAGAAAGCCATGGGCCGCGACGACTTCAGCCGCATCCCCAACGGCACCGCCGGCATCGAAGACCGCATGGCGGTACTGTGGGATGCCGGGGTCAACAGCGGGCGCCTGTCGATGCACGAATTCGTCGCGCTGACCTCTACCAATACGGCGAAAATCTTCAACCTGTTCCCGCGCAAGGGCGCTATCCGCGTGGGTGCCGATGCCGACCTGGTGCTGTGGGACCCGCAGGGCACCCGCACCATCTCCGCCCAAACCCACCACCAGCAGGTGGACTTCAACATTTTCGAAGGCCGAACCGTGCGCGGCATCCCAAGCCACACGATCAGCCAGGGCAAGGTGCTCTGGGCCGATGGCGACCTGCGTGCCGAACCGGGCGCGGGGCGCTATGTGGAACGGCCGGCGTACCCGTCAGTGTATGAGGTGCTGGGGCGCCGGGCCGAGCATCAGCGGCCGATGCCAGTTCAGCGCTGAAGCCATTGGGGCTGCTGTGCAGTCCATCGCGACACAAGGCCGCTCCCACAAGGACCGCGATCGCCTGTGAGAGCGGCCTCGCGTCGAGATGGGCCGCGCAGCGCCCCCAGAATCCACCGCAATACCTGTCGCCTGCACCATAAAAATAGAGAGGCTACAACCGTGATCGACGCCCTGAACCATTTGCCGCGCCCCCGGGCCGGCGCCGACCAGTTGGCCGAGCGCTTCAGCGATCTGGCCCCACCCCTCACCGCGCGCCAGGCCGCCCTGGAAAGTGCACGCTGCCTGTACTGCTACGACGCCCCTTGCGTCAACGCTTGCCCTAGCGAGATTGACATTCCCTCGTTCATACACCGCATCAGTGACGAGAACCTGCAAGGTGCTGCCGAGCGCATTCTTTCGGCCAACATTCTTGGCGGTAGTTGCGCCCGCGTGTGCCCCACCGAAATCCTCTGCCAGCAAGCCTGCGTGCGCAATAACGCCCAGGAATGCGCACCGGTGCTGATCGGCCTGCTGCAGCGTTACGCCCTGGACAACGCCCAGTTCAGCGCACACCCGTTCAAGCGCTCGGCAGCCACCGGCAAGCGTATCGCCGTGGTCGGCGCCGGCCCGGCAGGGCTGTCCTGCGCCCACCGCCTGGCCATGCACGGGCATGACGTGGTGGTGTTCGAGGCCTGCGACAAAGCCGGCGGCCTCAACGAGTACGGCATCGCCCGCTACAAGCTGGTAGACGACTATGCCCAGCGTGAAGTGGATTTCTTGTTGGGCATTGGCGGTATCGAAGTCCACCATGGCCAGCGCCTGGGTGGCAACCTCAGCCTGGGCGAGCTGCGCGATCAGTACGACGCGGTGTTCCTGGGCCTCGGCCTGAACGCCGTGCGCCAGCTAGGCCTGCCCGACGAGGAAGCCCCCGGCGTGCTCGCCGCCACCGAATACATCCGTGAGCTACGCCAGGCCGATGACCTGAGCCAGCTACCGTTGGCCGACCGCTGCCTGGTGATCGGTGCTGGCAACACGGCCATCGACATGGCCGTGCAGATGAGCCGTCTGGGGGCCCGCGACGTCAACCTGGTTTATCGCCGTGGCCACGCCGACATGGGCGCGACCGGCCACGAGCAGGACATCGCCAAGGCCAACCAGGTGCGCCTGCACACCTGGGCCCGCCCTGATGCCGTGCTGCTGGATGACGCCGGTAAGGTCCGCGGCATGCGTTTTGCCCGCACCGAACTGGCGGAAGGCCGCCTGCGCGATACCGGCGAAACCTTTGAGCTGGCTGCGGACGCGATCTTCAAGGCCATTGGCCAGCGCTTCGACGACGCCAGCCTCCATGACCCGGTGGCTGCGCAACTGGCCCGCGAGGGTGAGCGCATCCGCGTTGACGAAAACCTGCAGACCAGCCTGCCGGGCGTGTACGCAGGCGGCGACTGCACCGCGCTGGGCCAGGACCTTACCGTGCAGGCCGTGCAACACGGCAAGCTGGCCGCCGAAGCCATCCATGCCCAACTCATGCTCAACGTGGAGGCAGCGTAAATGGCCGACTTGTCTATCGTATTTGCCGGCATCACGGCACCCAACCCCTTCTGGCTGGCCTCCGCACCGCCAACCGACAAGGCCTACAACGTGGTCCGCGCCTTCGAGGCCGGCTGGGGCGGCGTGGTCTGGAAGACCCTGGGCGAAGACCCTGCAGCGGTCAACGTGTCGTCGCGCTACTCGGCGCACTATGGCCCCAACCGTCAGGTACAGGGGATCAACAATATCGAGTTGATCACCGACCGCTCACTGGACATCAACCTGCGTGAAATCACCCAGGTAAAGAAGGACTGGCCCGACCGCGCATTGATCGTGTCGCTGATGGTGCCGTGCATAGAGGAATCGTGGAAGTTCATCCTGCCGCTGGTGGAAGCCACCGGGGCCGATGGCATCGAGCTGAACTTCGGTTGCCCGCACGGTATGCCGGAACGCGGCATGGGGGCGGCCGTCGGCCAGGTGCCGGAATATGTGGAAATGGTCACCCGCTGGTGCAAGACGTACTGCGCGCTGCCGGTGATCGTGAAGCTTACGCCAAACATCACCGATATCCGCCAGTCGGCCCGCGCCGCGCACCGGGGCGGGGCCGATGCCGTGTCGTTGATCAATACCATCAACTCGATCACCAGCGTCGACCTGGACCGCATGGTGGCCCACCCGATTGTCGGAGACCAGAGCACCCATGGCGGTTACTGCGGTTCGGCAGTGAAGCCGATTGCCTTGAACATGGTGGCGGAAATCGCCCGCGACCCGGAAACGCGTGGCTTGCCGATTTGTGGCATTGGCGGCATCGGCAACTGGCGTGACGCCGCCGAGTTCATGGCCCTGGGCAGTGGCGCCGTGCAGGTGTGCACGGCAGCGATGCTGCATGGCTTCCGTATCGTCGAGGACATGCAGGACGGCCTGGCACGCTGGATGGACCAGCATGGGCACCCCAACATCGAGGCGTTCCGCGGGCAGGCGGTGGGGCATACCACCGACTGGAAATACCTGGACATCAACTACAAGTCGGTGGCGCACATTGACCAGGAGGCGTGCATCGGCTGCGGGCGCTGCCACATTGCGTGTGAGGACACCTCGCACCAGGCGATTGCCAGCACGCTGAAGGCTGACGGCACGCATGCCTACAGTGTGATCGAAGAGGAATGCGTGGGCTGCAACCTGTGCCAGATCACCTGCCCGGTGGAAAACTGCATCGAAATGGAGGCACAGGATACCGGCAAGCCGTACCTGAACTGGACGCAGGATCCGCGTAACCCGTACCGCGAGGCCAGTTGAAGCAATGGGGGGCTGCCATGCAGCCCTTCGCGGGTTCACGGCTCCCACAGGACTGCGCCGTTTCTGAGGACAGCGCAGAACCTGTGGGAACGGGCAAGCCCGCGAAGGCCGTGCAGCGGCCTCCATCGCCGGTTCACGGCTCCAGCCCGATCCCCCGCAAGATCACGCTGGTCACCGTCTGCACCGCACTCTCGAACGCCATGTCCGACAGCATCTCGCCGCCGTTCAGCAACTGCACCTGGTAGCCGAAGTCGGCGTAATGCTGGGTCGAGGCCCAGATCATGTACAGCAGCGCCGACGGCTCCACCGGCAAGATGCGCCCCTCTTCCACCCAGCAGCGGATCTTGGCTTCTTTCATCTTCGCCCAGGGCACCAGGCTTTCGTCGAGGTTAACCCCCAGCACCGGCGCCCCATGCAGCATCTCTTCGGCCCAGATTTTCGAGCCCAGCGGCCGCGAGCGCGAATGGCCCATCTTCGCCCGGATGTAGCTGGTCAGCACCACACGCGGGTCGTCGAAGTTCTCGAAGCACAGGGCGTCCTGCTTCCACACATCCAGCAGGTCCTGCAGCACTGCGCGGAACAACTCATCCTTGGTGCTGAAGTAATAATGCAGGTTGGAGCGTGGCAGCTCAGCCTGCTCGGCGATATCCCCCATGGAGGTGGCGCCATAGCCCTTTTCAGCAAACACCTTCTCCGCCGCTTGCAGGATTTTTTCGATATTGCGTCGGCGGATTTCGATCTTGTGATTGGCCATCAGGCTTGGGCCGTCCACACCGCCAGCTCATAACCGTCCGGGTCAATGAAATGAAAGCGCCGCCCGCCGGGAAAGGCAAAGGTCGCCCGGCTGATTTTCGCCCCGGCGGCTTCGATCCGCTGCTGCGTGGCCGCCAGGTCGTCGGTGTACAAGATAACCAGGGGCCCACCCGGACGCACCGGCTCACCCGTGGTGAAGCCACCCGTCAACCGGCCATCACTGAACTCGGTATAGGTAGGCCCGTAGTCGGTGAACGCCCAACCAAACACGCTGCCATAGAAGGCCTTGCTCCGTGAAATGTCGCTGACATTGAACTCGATGTTGTCGATCTGCCGGTCAGTACCGCGAATGCCCATGTGTGCTCCGTGCCGAAGGGTGTTTGGCCTAGTCTACTCCGGTCAAGGCAGTCGCCCCACTCATTCGCTACCCACAACGCGCCCGGTCGCGCGCCGGGCACTGTGCGCGGTGCAGATTGAGCGCGGTGTTGATGATGCCTATGTGGCTGAAGGCCTGGGGGAAGTTGCCGAGCATGCGGCGGCCGGCCGGGTCGTACTGTTCGGCCAGCAGGCCGAGGTCGTTGCACAGGCTGGTCAGGTATTGGTACAGCGCTTCGGCTTTGGCCTGGCGCCCCAGCAATACATAAACGTCAGCCAGCCAGAACGAACACACCAGGAAAGTGCCCTCCCCCGGCGTCAAGCCGTCGCTGCAACTGTCACTGTCATAGCGCAGCAACAGGCCGTTCTTCATCAGGCGCTGTTCGATCTGCTCCAGAGTACGCATGAAGCGTGGGTCATCTGCCGGCAGGAAGCCGGTCAGAGCGATCTGCAACAGGCTGGCGTCCATTTCGGTCGAACCATAGGCCTGGACAAAGAACCGGCCGCTGGCGTCCAGGCCGTGCTCGCACACGTCGCGGTGAATCTCGTCAGCCACCTGGCGATAATGCTGCCCGCGCTCGCGGCCTTCTTCCGTGGTGTCGGCCAGCCCTGCGGCGCGGTCGAAGGCGACCCAGGCCATCACCTTGGAGTGCACGAACTGCTGCCGGCCGCCACGCACCTCCCAGATGCCTTCGTCCGGCTCGCGCCAGATACCCTCGACATAAGGCAAGATCAAGCGCGAAATGGCGGCGCTGCGCGGGTGACGGGGCAACCCGCCCTTGATCGCCTGGGTCATCGCATCGGCCAGTTCGCCATAGATGTCCAGCTGTGTCTGCGCAGAGGCCGCGTTGCCCACCCGCACCGGCTGTGAATGCTCATAACCGGCCAGCCACGGCAAGGTGAACTCCTGCAGGTCCCGCTCGCCAGCCAGGCCATACATGATCTGCATCTGCTCGGGGTTGCCGGCCACCGAGCGCAGCAGCCACTCGCGCCAGGCCTGGGCCTCGTCGAAGTAGCCAAGGTTCATGAAGGCCAGCAGGGTCATGGTCGCGTCGCGCAACCAACAGAAGCGGTAGTCCCAGTTGCGCTCGCCACCCACACGCTCGGGCAGCGAAGTGGTGACGGCAGCGACCATACCGCCGGTGGGGGCGTAGGTCATGGCCTTGAGGGTGAGAAGCGAGCGGCGCACCAGGGCGGAATATGGCCCGACCTGCGGGCAGCGGTCGGCGAAGGCCTGCCATTGCTCGCGGGTGTTGGCCAGGGCTTCGTCGATTTCACAGTCGGGCTGCATCGGCAAGTGCGAGGGCTGGTGACGCAGGCTGAAGACCTGGCGCTGGCCCGTGCTGACGCGAAAGCGGCAGCCGGTATGGTGGTCGCGGGCTTGCGGAGGCACGGTGCTGCACAGGATCAGCCGATCAGGGCCGGCGACGGCGCTGAGGGTCAGTGGGTCGAGTCGTTCCACCCAGGGCACGCTGCGGCCGTAGTCGAAGCGCATGACCAGGTCCATTTCGAAATGGGTTTCGCCAGACAAGCCTTCGACAATGCGCACCACCGAGTTGACCTCGCCCAAGGGCATGAAGTCGAGCACCCGGGCACGACCGCTTGCGGTCACCCAGGTGGTTTCCAAAACCAGGGTGTCGCCCAGGTATTGGCGGCTGCTGTGCACTACCGGGTCGCAAGGGGCCAGGCGCCAGCGGCCGTTTTCTTCGTTGCCCAGCAGGGCCGCGAACACGGAGGGGGCGTCGAAGCGTGGCAGGCACAGCCAGTCCAGCGAGCCATCGCGGCTGACCAGCGCCGCACTGCGGCAGTTGCCCAGCAGGGCGTAGTCTTCGATGTGGGCAGACATTGGGTCTCCTTTGTGTGGTTGCCTGTGCTGGCCCGCGACAGGGCCGGCACAGGCTTGCAAACCTCTCACCCCAAACGGTGCCACTCCCGCTTGTCGCGGGACAGCAATTCATTGCCGGCCTCAGGTCCGTCCTCGCCAGCCGAATACTCATGCACTTCGCCGCCCTGGGCCCAGGCATCGAGAAACGGCTGCACCGCCCGCCAGCCGTTCTCGATGTTGTCTGCCCGCTGGAACAGGGTCTGGTCACCGGTCAGGCAGTCATAGATCAGCGTCTCGTAGCCGGTGGCCGGGGTCATCTTGAAGAAGTCCTTGTAGGCAAAACCCAACTCGACATTCTCCATCACCAGCTCTGGCCCGGGCCGTTTGGCTTGCAGGTCGAACCACATGCCTTCATTGGGCTGGATCTGGATTTTCAGGTAGTTGGGCTTGGGCCGCTCCAGCTCCGACTCGCGAAACTGCGCATACGGTGCGGGCTTGAAGCAGATGGCAATCTCGGTATCACGCACACTCATGCGCTTGCCGGTGCGCAGGTAGAACGGCACGCCGGCCCAGCGCCAGTTATCAATCATCACCTTCAGCGCCACGTAAGTCTCGGTCTGGCTGTCCGGCGCGACGTTGGGCTCCTGGCGGTAGCCTGGCAACGACTTGCGCCCCTGCTTGCCGGCGCTGTACTGGCCTCGCACGGAGTTTTTCAGGGCCATTTTTGCCGACCATGGGCGGATAGCGCCGACCACCTTGGCCTTTTCACCGCGCACCGCATCGGCGCCGAACGCGGCCGGCGGCTCCATGGCCACCATCGCCAGCAACTGGAACAGGTGGTTGGGCACCATGTCGCGCAGAGCGCCGGTGCTGTCATAGAAGGCACCCCGAGTCTCGACACCGACAGTTTCTGCTGCGGTGATCTGCACGTGATCGATGTAGTGATTGTTCCAGAACGATTCGAACAGGCCGTTGGAAAAGCGGCTGACCAGAATATTCTGCACCGTCTCTTTGCCCAGGTAATGGTCGATGCGATAGATCTGCCGCTCGCCCATCACCTTCAGCAGGCAGGCGTTGAGTGCCTCGGCGCTAGCCAGGTCGGTGCCGAACGGTTTTTCAACCACCACCCGACGAAAGCCGCCGGCCGACTCGTCCAACAGGCCTGCCTGCCCCAGGCGCTGCGCCACCTCGGGGAAGAAGCGCGGCGACGTGGCCAGGTAGAAAATAGCATTGCCGTGACTGGTCTTGTCGATGCGTCTGGCCAGGGCCTGGTAGGTGGCCGGATCGAGAAAGTCGCCCGTCTGGTAATCCAGGCGCTTGGCCAGACGGGCCCAAAGCTTCTCGTCCAGACACTTGGCGCTGCCCTCGCCGCCTTTGTCACGCTCGACCATGAACGCGTGCAGGCGCGCGGCGAACGCTTCGGCGCTGGCCGGGTTATGGTCGACGCCGACGATGCGCAGGTTACGGTCCAGTAAACCGTCGCGGCTGAGGTTGTACAGCGCTGGCATCAGCAGGCGCTTGACCAGGTCGCCATTGGCGCCGAACAGGAACAGGGTACAAGGAGGGGCGGCCGCAATGGTCTGTTTAGTCATTCGCCTTTCTTCTCGACGTGGCCACCGAAGCCCAGGCGCATGGCCGAGAGGATCTTGTCACCATAGGTGCCCTGTTGCTGGCGCGAACGGAAGCGCGCGAACAGGGCGCTGGACAACACTGGCACCGGCACCGCCTGCTCGACGGCGGCGTCGATGGTCCAGCGGCCTTCGCCACTGTCGGACACCGAGCCACTGAATTGCGACAGCTGCGGGTCAGCCACCAGCGCATCGGCGGTGAGGTCGAGCAGCCACGAGGTCACCACGCTGCCGCGTCGCCACACTTCGGCAATTTCGGCCACGTTCAGGTCGAAGCGCTGGTCTTCGGGCAGCTCGTTGCCGCCTTTGCTGCGCAGCAGGTCGAAGCCTTCGGCATAGGCCTGCATCAGGCCGTACTCGATGCCGTTATGCACCATTTTCACGTAGTGCCCGGCGCCGGGTGGGCCGGCGTGGATGTAGCCGTGCTCGGCACGCTGGTGCTCGCCGTTGCGGCCATGGGTACGCGGGATGTCGCCCACGCCCGGCGCCAGCGCCTTGAACAGCGGTTCCAGGCGCTCGAAAACGTCCTTTTCGCCACCGATCATCATGCAGTAGCCGCGGTCAAGGCCCCACACGCCGCCGGAAGTCCCGACGTCCAGATAATGCAGGCCGCGCTTGGCCAGCTCTGCAGCGCGGCGCATGTCGTCCTTGTAGAAGGTGTTGCCGCCGTCGATGATCGCATCGCCCGGCTCCAGCAATTCGGCCAGCTGGGCGATGGTCTGCTCGGTGGGGTCGCCAGCCGGCAGCATCACCCATACCGCGCGCGGCGCTTTCAGCTTTTGCACCAGTGCACCGAGGTCGTGCGCGCCCTGGGCGCCTTCGCCCTCCAGGCCGGTGATGGCTTCACGGTTGCGGTCGTGCACTACGGTGCGGTGGCCGGCGCGCATCAGGCGCCTTGCGATATTGCCGCCCATACGGCCCAGCCCGATGATTCCCAGTTGCATGAGCCAATGCTCCCTTTCGAAATGGATGACGACACGGTCCAGCTTTTCAGATTAGTCCAGCATGCCGCCCGAGGGTTCAGCGACGAACGGCGAGACCACGATAAACAAAAAAGTTCCCAAGCCCGGTGAAAGAATTCAGAATGCGCCCCGCGTGAAGCGTCTACGCTTTGACTTGTCACCAGCCAAAACCGCGAGGTGTGCTCATGGGTACATTGATGCCAGCAACTCCACCCCAGACCCTCTATGTCTCCGTGCGCCGTGATGAGCTGCGTAAACTTAAAGACGAACGGGACCAGCTGCGTCAGCAGGTCGCCCAACTGAACCTGCTACTGGCGCAAGCGCGCACCGATGGCAAAGCCGTCAGCCTCTGAGCTTGCCCCTTCCGTGTGGGGGCTGAACCGCTCCCACTTCGCTTAATCGAGCAACCAACTGTTATCGCCATTTTCCAGGACGCCGCCATGACTGGTAGCATCGCCAACCCTGGCAAGCGGCTTTCCTTCATCCATCATCAGTGCCGAGCCGCTGGTAATCGCCGCCCCACATCCGAGCCTGTCGCCAACCCTGGCGGCCTCCCTGCCGTTGACGAAGAACAGGCTGGAGCCGCTGCTGACGCTGGTGGGGCCGCACAATGGGCAATGGTGAGGGTGACCAAGCAGAACGATGGCAGGCATTGTCGCCACTCCTGAATCATGTAAAGCGCCAGGCGCTCATGCCGGCAGCGCCAATCAGAATGTCCTCGACAGCCGCCAGTGCACCACCTGGCCATCGATCTTGGGGAAGGGTGTCTGGTGCATGAACACCTGTTCACCCACACTGCGCTCGACGCAGGTGTAATGACCGGGCCATGGGCAAGGGGTGCCAGAGGGCCAGCCAGGGGTGTCCTCGCGCCTGGCGGTTTCCGGGTCGCGGAACTGCTTGCCCAGTCGTCGGTAATGCGCCCTTGCGATGAGCGCCTTTGGAAAAAAATGTGGGGCACTCTCCAGAGCATCCCCTGGCACAGACCATAAAAACGCTACCAGCGCCGCTTCGAATGCCCAGTAGCCCAGGTGGTCACCCCGTGCCCGGGCATGGCGCTCGTGCCAATAGCAGCCGTGCGCCTTGGCATACCACCGTTCGAGATAGCGCAAGAGCGCATCATGCTGCGCGGGGCCACGCAGGTCGAGGCTCTCCAGCAAGGCGGCGTAGGTCTCGGGGTGAAGCAGCGAGGTACCCGGGTATGCCTTGCCCAGCCGCAGGAACAGGCGATGCAGCAGCAGGTCGGGGCTGCGCTCGTCGTCCTGGTTCAGCCAGCCCAGCACCTGGCCGACCCGTTCGGGATAACCGCACAGCACGGCCAACGACAGCAGCCACAAGGCAACCCGGTATTCGTCCGCCACCCAGGGGCGCAGTTGCTCGCAGGTTGTCGGGTACGCTGAAAAATGCCGGGTGAACTGGGCGAACGCGTAATCAACATAGGCCTCCACCAGTTCCATCGGCTCGCCACCCGAGTAGCGCTGGATGGCCAGCTCCAGTGCCATGTGCGCCCAGTCGCGACTAAGGCCACGGTAATGATGCTTGCGCTCGGCGGGCCCGGCCAGCAATGCCTGGTTATCAAGGTCGGCGAACGCCTGCTCTTTTTCACAGGTCGAGGCGTGGTAATGCTGCTCGACCATCCACGGGTCGCGCTTGATGCTGTCGAACGGGTCCATTGGCCCTCCCGCACGCTATAAGCCTTTCACCAGGCGCCAAACCACGGAGCGCCCATTTTCGCTCGGCATCTCTACGCCTTGCATGAATGTCTGAGGCCCTACAGCCCATTCATCACATACCCACACACCCGTGCGCGGGCAAATTTCACCCGACTTGGCAAGTGCATCCGAATATGGCGCGCTTTGCAGGCCTTCAGGGAAGCTTTTGATCACTTGACGCTTGCGAGCATCGTCTACCAAATCCTTTGGGTAAAAAGGAAGGTCTCTGTAGGGTGCATCGTCGATGCCCCACAGCACAGTGACCAATCCTGCCTCAAATGCCCAGTAGCCAAAGAAACCCGCATCGCTTCGTGCTTTGTGCCGATCATGCCAATAACAGTTGCGCATGCCCCGATACCACTGTTTCAGGTAACTACGCACTGCCTGTTGCTGCTCATCCTTCTCAGTATTTAAAGCATTGAGCAGTTCATGATAAGGGCGCTCATGAATCAACGTACTACCGGGGATAGTCACCCCAACACGAGAAAACAGTTGCCGCAACAGGATATCTTCTCCGTCATCAGGGACTTCACTCAGATAATCTGCGATTTGCTTGATGCGCCCGGGCTTGTTGAACAGCACTGCAAACGATAGAAGCCAGAGTGTGAATTGATACGCATCAGGCTCCCACAGCTTAAAGCTAAAATTCGGATAAGCTTGCTTGTGACGTTGAAATTGGGAGAACATGTGATCCACATAAAAATCAAGTGACTCAACGGACTTGCCTCCCGAATAGAGAGCAATGAGTAACTCCATAGACTGAAAGCACCACCTCCAGCTCAACATCTCGACATTTACATATTCAGGACGCTCAATTTCAAGAAAAGACTCAGCTTGGCGCTCAACATAGTTCTCCTTCCAAAAAGAAACATTATCGAGATAGGCTGCCTCCTCCAAAAAAGGCTCACGCTTGATACGATCAAAGTCAGTCATTACACACTCCTAATAAATTACATTGCCGATAAATTTTGCATTTTCGTCGAGCTTGACTATTTTCGTCACCACACCACTTTCATCTACGATCATTAACCAACGCTCATATCCAGAGAATGCAATTTCTTCCGCCTGCTTTTTCCCAAGATCTAAGTCAAGCCTAGGCTCAATCCACGCATCACTCATCTGCCTGGCCCTCGGGAACCCCTCACTCCCCTTCGTAACCGGCAAACTACCCGGCGAAAACGCGCCGCCCGTTCGATACTTGGTCTCGGTAATAATGAACGGTGGTGGCGGATGGGCATTACGATAGACGCCATCCAGCCCACGCCCGGTGGGTTTCATTTCCAGGCTGCGAGGCCCACGCGCGGCGGACAACAGGTTTTCATGGCCCTTGCCGAGCATGTACTGATCACTAACCACCTCCCCATAAATGCCCTTCTGCGCCCGGGTCGCCATCGCGTGATCGAACACGTGCACATTGGCACCCTGCGCAGCGACTGTCGGCGACGTGGGTACGGGCGGGCCGAGCCCACCCTCGGGGCGCTCAAGGTAACGCGGGCGCATGCCGATGCCAGATGTCACCCGCCCACCACTCATGGCCATGGGCACCGGCTTTTGCGCATGCACCCCGGCTTGCGCAACCTGCGCGGGCAGGTCGCTGGCCTGCTCCAGCACCTTGGCCAGCCTGGCATCGAGCTGCATCAGCGCATGGGGGATTTCCCGCACGGCATGCACCTGCACGGCGTAGAACTGCGCTTCCATGGCCTGCAACCGCACCAACAGGTGCGAGGCCGCCTGGTTGAACGGCCAGTTGCCCAGGTAGCTGCGAAGCTTTGCCGTTGCCGCGAGCACCTTGGTCAAAAACAGGTTCAGGTAGGCCAGCAAGTCCTTTTCATAGCTCGCGAACCTGACCTGACGCAGCCAGAACTCCACGCTGCCGCGGGTGAACTTGCCGAGAAACGCAACCACTGTCTGCAGGATGACCTGGCTTTCACGGATCAGCAGCAAGCACAAACCACGCAAGAACGCTGCTGCTTCCTGCCCAACCAGTGCTCCTGCCACCGACCCCACGGGCGTGCCCACCGCCCCCGCCACAGCACCGATGATCGGCGCGATCAAGGTCATCAGGCAGGCCACCAGCAACACCCACTCTTGCCATTCTGGCGGCTGCGGCGCTGCCTGGCTGCCGTCCGCCGCGTAGCGCTTGCCCAGGCGCAGGCACACCGCAGCCAGGTCGCGGGCACTGAGCACGATCACCACCCCCGGCACCAACGACAGAAGCATGTCGGCGATGACCACGCTCAGTGGCCGCTCCTCGGCAAACTCGCCAAGCACCAGGTCACGCAGCCAGCCAAAGCCGTCGGCCACTTTCTCCACCGCTTCATCCAGCCAGTCAGCCGTCGAACTCATGGCTGGCCACCTGTCGAGGTGCAGCCGGCAAGCAATGCCTGCAAGGCAGTATCCAGCTCGGTTGCGGTCGTCAGCTGCAGCGGGCCTGGGCCAACTTCGTAGCGCACCTGGGCGCTGCAACCGGGGGTTACGCCAGCCAGGCGGGCATAGCCGTTCTGGTCGACCACGCCCTGGCGCTGGGTGCCATCGGACAACGTTGCCACGTAGGCCGTGCCCGCAATCGGCGTACCGTCGGCATGCACCAGGCGAAATTCGATTTCGTCCTGCTCGGGTGCAGGCGGCACTCCGTAACGTGCAGGCGCCTTGACCTGGGCGATGGCGTGTAACAGCAGTGGCTCGGGGCAACCGATTTCGATGCGGCCATCGCCCAGCTTGATGAAGGCCCCGCCGCAGCTCAGGGTCAGCGACGTTCGGCTGTCGATATGCACGTGGCCGTGATGGCTGGTGATCGACACATCCTCATCGGCGTCGACCCGCAGTAGCCCGCCGACCTGCACGCGCTTGTCCAGCGCGACCTGCTCGGTGGCCTCAAGGCCGACCATTACACTTAGCGCCCCGCCGACGGCCAGCGACTTGCCCAGGCCAATACTTTCGACTTTGCCAAGGGCGACCGTTTCGCGCTTGCTGGCGCCAACCTTGACGCTGCGGTTGCCGCCGATGTCCACCACTTCGTCATGCTCGACGCGTTCGCTACGGTCATTGCCAATGAACGTGGTTTCGTTGTGTTTCACAACATTGTTCTGGTCGCGCTCGGCATGAATGAACACTTCCTGCCGCCCCAGTTCGTCTTCGAAGCGCAACTCGTTGAAGCCATCACCTTTATGGGTCTGGCTCTTGATGGTCATGCGGGTCTTGTGGTCCGGAAGGTCGTACGGCGGCAGCTGGTCACCGCAGTAGGTGCGCCCGGTGATCATCGGCTGGTCGGGGTCGCCATTGACGAACTGGACAATCACATCCTGGCCAATACGCGGGATGGCCATCGAACCCCAGCTGCCACCAGCCCAGCCTTGCGACACCCGTATCCAGCAGGAACTGAACTCGTTGTTCTTGCTCTCCCGGTCCCACGGGAAGCTGACCTTGACCCTCCCCCATTCGTCGCAATAGATCTCCTCACCAGGCGGGCCGACCACGGTGGCCATGTGTGGGCCATCAATGCGCGGCTTGGCCATGGGGGCCGGGCGCCACTCGACCATGCCCTGCACCAGCAGCGCATCGTTCACGTAGCGGGTGCCTTGTTCAGCGCCAGCAGCTTCTTCCTGCAGGCTGGTGAGCTGGGTACCTTCGTGACACAGGCTGATCACGCGCCAGTGAACATTGAGGTCTTCCCGCGGGTGGCCGACGAGGGTGAAGCTCAGGCCTGTCTGCAGGCGCACATCGTCGCCCTGCACTTCGGCCAGGCATGCGTCGTGGCGCAGCGCCGTCAGCCGAGTTTCAGTGAAGGGCTTGCCCACCGCATCGCGCTTGTAGCGCCCCGGGTAATCAAAGCGCTCGTAGTCCAGGGACTGGTGCGTGACGCCAATGGTCTGAGCCTTGTGCTCCTGGCGGTAGGCCGGGTTGGTGAAGGTGTAGTCGCGCTGCACTTGCCGCGCTGTACGTACCTGCTCGCAATAGCGCAAGCGCCGCAGGCACGCGCGGGCCTGGTCGCCACCACTGCTGGCGTGGTACAGCACCTTGTCGGGGCCGACATCATCCTCATCCAGCCAAAGCGCCTCGTCGTCCGCTGTCTTGAGCGCGCCCCGGCTGAGCAGCCCAAACGACAGCAGGCGGTCGGTAACGATCAGCGTGTGCTGCCGGGCGCAGTGTTCGAAGCGGTAGACGAACCCCTCTTCAGCGGCAAGGCGATGGATGAAGTCGAGGTCGGTTTCACCCGCCTGGACACAAAACTCCCGCACCTGGTGCTGCGCGCTGCTTTTCAGCTCAAAGCGGGTGATGCCCTGACGCATGAACATGAGTTCAAGAATCTGCGGCACGGTTTTCTGCTGAAAGATCCGCCAGTTCGAACGCAACCGCGCGCGGGCCAGTTGCGGCTCGACCACAGCGTGGTAGCGCGTGCGACAAAAGCCGGTTTCGCCCTGGCTGAAGGCACTGACCAAGCCATGCACATGACGCAGTGGCCGATCTGCGCAATAAAGGGTGAATAGCGCAGGCTTGTCGAGGACGTGGCCGAAGTCGATATCACTTTCGTAGCTCACAAGTTCCAGGTTCAGCACAAATGGCTGGTTGAGGGTTTCATCCAGCTTGAATGAAACCACTTCGAATTCCGTGCGCCCGGCGAGCGCCTGAAAACTGAAGCGAAAGTCAGACTGTTTCATGAGTTGCTCTACCCGCCATCATGTTTACCGGCGAAAAACAACCACACCCTGGCTTTCTTCAAGATGAGAATGTCGAACGAAATTGGCCAACCACCAAGGTGCAAACCCGCTAAATGCTTGGCATTGCGGGCTTCACTCCATGACAGCGATCAGGATGAGGCAGTGGGTTCAGGAGCAACTTAGACCGTATCACCACGATAAGACAGGAACGCTGTGTTTAATATAAATGGCGATTCTGCAGGCAATTTCCTACAGCATAAACTGACAACTTTTTATCATGCGACCCGTTTGCCGAACTGCCGACTCTGCAACTCAGACAATTATTCGATCCAAACTTCTTGAACCGCTTGGTTACTCGCCCCTTTGCAGGGCGTCGCACCGATATAGGACTGGGCACATCCGGACATGCAGCAGCCAGTCGCAGTTGGCGGCACGAGAGCGCACCAAAACAGTGCGCTACCATCATGAACGGGGCATGCAGTTCGCCCCCTCCCCCCCCTCGCCAGCCATGCCTTCACATCCGTTTCCATGCGCCAACGTTTGCGTCTATTCCGCGGCATCACAATAGTGACCAGCGGGTCACCTTTTCACCTTTTTCTCTCCTACACTCGGGTTTCGGCCCGCCATTTGCTCAACGGAAGAGTGACGAAAAAAGTCGAACTTTACGGAAAGCGGGCAGGTCAGGAACTAAGTAGGCCAAACGCAAAGGGACTTCCCAGCCACGGCCACCAACCTAACAGCCCAATCGCTTTCGGCCGGAACGCCGATCGCGCCGTGCGTGCGCGCACAGCACTGGGGCATGGAACGCACTACGCAGCATTCAGCAAGCAGAGAGAACCAGCACGAAACATCGCCACGGGTGCCAGCACCCGACCATGCATAGGGACGGAGAGAAGTATGATCAGTGCCGCTGTCGAGCCTCACGTAGACGCTTTCAAACCGGATAACCGCGAGCCGCTCACCCCGGATTTCGCCACGACAGGCAAGGCACCGCGCGCCCAGCGCCAGCACAACCCGAACATGCGCAAGATTCTGTTCGTGACTTCGGAAATCGCCGACCTGGTGAAAACCGGCGGCCTGGGTGACGTGTCCGCTGCCCTGCCCCGTGCCCTGGCGCACCTGCACGATGTGCGGGTACTTATCCCCGGCTACCGCCAGGTAATGGAAAGCGACAACCCGATACATATCGTGGGTGAGCTGGGCGGCCATGCGGCCCTGCCGCCATGCAAGATCGGGCGCATGGACATGGCCGACGGCCTGGTCATCTATGTGTTGATCTGCCCCGAACTGTACCAGCGCGACGGCACACCCTATGGTGCCAACAATGGCCGCGACTGGCCCGACAACCACATCCGCTTTGCCCGCCTGGGCCTGGCTGCTGCCGAAATCGCTGCTGGCGAAGGCAAGATCCACTGGACGCCGGAAGTGGTGCACGCGCATGACTGGCCCGCCGGCCTGGCCCCGGCCTACATGCACTGGCGCGGCTTGAATACGCCCACGTTGTTCACCATCCACAACCTGGCGTACCAAGGTGTGTACAGCCGCGGCTGCAGCCCGGAGCTGGCGATACCCGAACATGCCATGCAGCAGGAAGGCATGGAGTTCTACGGCAAGCTGTCGTTCCTCAAGGCCGGGCTGGCCTACTCCAGCCACATCACCACAGTCAGCGCCACCTACGCCCGGGAAATCACCACCCCGGAATTCGGTTGCGGCCTGGACGGCTTCCTCGCCAGCAAGGCCCAGCAAGGCCTGCTCGGTGGCATCCCCAACGGCATCGACGAAAGCTGGGACTCGGCCACCGACAAGCACCTGCAGCACAACTTCAGCATCAATGACTGGGAGGGCAAAGCGCGTAACACCCAGGAGGTACGTGAGCTGTTCGGCCTGGAAGATTCCGAAGGCCCGTTATTCGCCGTGGTGTCGCGGCTGGTCTATCAAAAGGGCCTGGACCTGACTCTGGGGGTGGCCGACTACATCGTCGAGCAGGGCGGGCAGATTGCGATCATCGGCCGCGGCGAACCGGAAGAGGAACAGGCCATGCGCGAGCTGGCGCTGCGTCACCCGGGCCGCATCGGTGTGCGTATCGGCTTCAATGAAACCGACGCCCGGCGCATGTTCGCCGGCAGCGATTTCCTGCTGATGCCGTCGCGCTACGAGCCGTGCGGCCTCAGCCAGATGTACGCGCAACGCTTCGGCTCGCTGCCGGTGGCACGCAATACCGGCGGCCTGGCCGACACCATCGAGTGCGGCGTGACAGGCTTCCTGTTCAACGAGTCTACCGTCGAGAGCTATCGCCAGGCACTCAGCCGCGCCTTTTATGTATATGGCAAGAAGGACCTGCTGAACGCCATGCGCTGCCTGTCGATGACCCAGCCGTTCAACTGGTGCCAGGCGGTTGAACCCTACGCCCGCCTGTACGAGGACCTGGTCAAGCAGGCACAGCTGAGCCACTACTGAGCGGGGGTCAGAAGATGCACAGACATGGCGCACACTTGCTGGACGCCACGTCGGCGCGCTTCGCCCTCTGGGCGCCGGATGCGCGCAGCGTGAGCGTGGAGCTGGAGCGGCAGCCGGCCATCGAACTGCTGCCGGATGATGAGGGCTGGTACAGCGGCGTGGCGCCATGCCAGGCCGGTGACCGTTACCACTACCGTATCGACGGTGAGCTGCAGGTGGCCGACCCGGCCTCGCGCTACCAACCCGACGGCGTCCACGGGCCGAGCCAGATCGTGGATGTGGCCGGTTACGCCTGGCAACACCCGTGGCAAGGCCGACCTTGGCATGAGGCCGTGATCCAGGAGGTGCATGTTGGCCTGCTCGGGGGGTACGCCGGGGTTGCCCGGCAATTGCCGCGCCTGGCCGAACTGGGCATCAGCGCGATCGAATTGATGCCGCTGGGGCAGTTCCCTGGCGAACGCAACTGGGGTTACGACGGCGTACTGCCATACGCCCCACAGAACACCTACGGCAGCCCCGAGCAACTGTGCGCACTGGTCGACCAGGCCCACGGCCACAGGCTGATGGTGCTGGTCGATGTGGTGTACAACCACTTCGGCCCCGACGGCAATTACCTGCACCAGTACGCCAGCCCGTTCTTCCGTGAAGACCGGCAGACACCCTGGGGCGCGGCCATCGACTTTCGCCGCCCGCAGGTGCGCGAGTACTTTATCCAGAATGCCCTGATGTGGCTGTGCGACTACCGCTGCGACGGCCTGCGCCTGGATGCCGTGCATGCCATCGACCAGCCCGATTTTTTGATCGAGCTGGCCCAACGGGTGCGCGCCGCCATAGAACCAGGCCGGCACGTGTGGTTGGTGCTGGAGAACGAGCACAACCAGGCGGAGCTGCTGGAACAGGGTTACGACGCCCAGTGGAACGATGACGGCCACAATGCCCTGCATGTGCTGCTGACCGGTGAAATCGAAGGCTACTATGCCGACTACCAGCATCGCCCCATCGACCAACTGGCACGGTGCCTTGGCGAAGGTTTCGTGTTCCAGGGCCAGGCCAACCGGCATGGCAAACCACGCGGCGAACCCAGCGGGCATTTGCCACCCAGCGCCTTCGTGTTGTTCCTGCAGAACCACGACCAGATCGGCAACCGCGCGCTGGGTGAGCGCCTGACCCGCCTGTGCCCCGTGCCAGCCTTGCGGGCAGCCACCGGCCTGTTGCTGCTGGCACCCATGATCCCTCTGCTGTTCATGGGCGACGAAGCCGGCAGTTGCCAGCCGTTCCTGTTTTTTACCGACTTCCATGACGCGCTGGCCGACGCGGTACGCGAAGGCCGTCGTGGCGAATTCGCCCACTTCACCGCGTTCGCCGACCCCAAGCAGCGTGAGCACATTCCCGACCCCAACGCCGAACAGACGTTCGCCTCTTCACGCCCGCAGAACAAGGCGGTGATCGCCGGCTGGCATGGCCTTTACCAGCAACTGCTCGACCTGCGCCGCCGCCATGTCATCCCGCACTTGCCCGGCAGCCGTGCCCTCGGCGCCGAGGTGCACGCTGACAAAGCGCTGACCGCGCGCTGGCGGCTGGGCAATGGCAACACGCTGCGCATCGACCTGAACCTGGCCGACACCCCGCAGGCCGTCGAACTGCCCGCGCCATCCACACGGCTGTTCGACAGCAGCGACACCCGCCACCCGGATACCCACCTGGCTGCGTACAGCTGCGTGGTTAGCCTGCTTCCCCCTGCCCAGGAGCGCCCATGAGCGAAACCGCCCTGCACCGTCTGGCAACCAGCGTCGGGCTGAGCCGCGACTGGATTGACGCCAATGCCAGGCCCCAGCGTGTCAGCGACGAAGTGCTGCGCAACATCCTCGAAGGCCTTGGCCACCCGGCCGGCGACGACGCGGCCGTTGCCGCCAGCCTGCGTGCGGTGGAAACCGCCGAAGACAGCGAACACCTGCCGCCCTTGCTGACCGCCGACCTAGGCCAGCCGCTAGCGCTGGCGCGCTACTTCAGTGCCGCCAGCGTGGCCCACTGCACCCTGGAAGATCACACCTCGGTCACCCTCAGCCTCGATGACCAGGCACGCCTGCCCGGCGAGCTGCCCATCGGCTATCACCAGGTGGAAATCGACAGCCGCCGCTTCACCGTAGCGGTGGCGCCAACACGCTGCCACAGCCTGGAAGACAAGGTGCAACAGCCGCCACCACGCTGCTGGGGCCTGGCAGTGCAGCTGTACAGCCTGCGCCGCCCCGGCGACGGTGGCTTCGGCGACTGCCTGGCGCTGGAGCAGTTGGCCCGTTCGGCCGCCGAGCGCGGCGCCGATGCCTTGGCTATCAGCCCGATTCACGCCCTGTCGGCCATCGACCAGGAACACTACAGCCCCTACTCACCTTCCAGTCGCCTGCTGCTCAACACCCTGTACACCAGCCCTGCGGCCCTGCTGGGTGAACGGGAGGTGCGCATGGCCATCGAAGCGTGCGGGCTGGAGCAACAACTCGAAGAGCTGGAGCAACGCCCTCTGGTCGACTGGCCACGCGCCGCCAGCGCCCGGCTGCGTTTGCTTGAAGCGCTTTACCAAGGTTTCAGCCAAGGCGACCACCCGCTACGCCCGGATTTTGACAGCTTCCGCGAAGCCGGCGGCCAGACGCTGGAGCACCACTGCCGCTTCGAGGTGCTGCAGGCCCAGGCGGTGGAGCACGGCCTCGGTGCCGACTGGCGCAACTGGCCCAAAGCCTGGCACGACCCCTACCACCCGGAAGTGGAGGCTTTGGCCAACGCCTACCCGGCCAAGGTCGAGTTCCACGCCTTCTGCCAGTGGCTGATCGAGCGTGGCCTGCAACGTGCCCAGGAAGCGGCCCGCAGCAATGGCATGGCCGTGGGCCTGATCGCCGACCTGGCGGTGGGCGCTGACGGTGCCGGCAGCCAGGCCTGGAGCCGCCAGGACGAACTGCTGGCTGGCCTGAGCGTGGGTGCGCCGCCCGACATCCTCAACCACATCGGCCAGGATTGGGGCATTTGCGCCTTCTCGCCCGAGGGCCTCAAGCGCAATGGCTATCGCGCCTTCATCGAAATGCTGCGGGCCAACCTCGCCCACGCTGGCGGCCTGCGCATCGACCATGTGATGGGCCTGCGCCGGCTATGGCTGATCCCGCAAGGGGCCAAACCCAGCGAAGGCGCCTACCTCGACTACCCGCTAGACGACCTGCTGCGCCTGCTGGCGCTGGAGTCGGTGCGTCACCAGGCGATCATCCTTGGTGAAGACCTGGGCACCGTGCCCGACAGCCTGCGCGAAAAGCTGGCCGAAAAGGCCGTGCTGGGCATGCGCGTGCTGCCGTTCGAGCAAACCCAGCCGGGCCAGTTCAAGCCGATTCTCGACTGGCCGGACAATGCCCTGGCCACAACCGGCACCCACGATCTGGCGCCACTGGCTGGCTGGCTGGCAAACCGCGACATCGACTGGAGACACCGCTTGCAACTGATTGACGCCGCTACCGAGTTGCACTGGCGACACGAGCGTCAGAAAGAACGCGACGGCCTGCGCCGCATCCTGGAAGCCAACTACGGCGAACTGAAGGACAATGACGCGCTGATCGATGCGGCCATCCGCTTCGTTGGCCATACCCGTGCGCCGCTGGTGCTGGTGCCGTTGGAAGACCTGCTGGGCTGCGACGAGCAACCCAATTTGCCGGGCACCACCAACGGCCATCCCAACTGGCGGCGGCGGTTTGCCCGTCCGGTTCGCGAACTGCTCGACGACGAGGACGCCGCACGGCGCCTGGAGCTGCTGGCCCAGGCCCGCGAACAGGCGTGGGAGCGTGACCGATGAAGCCACTGACCGCGACCCTGCGCCTGCAATTTCACAGCGACTTCACCCTCGATCACGCCGTGCCGCTGGTGCCGTATTTCGCCCAATTGGGCATCAGCCACCTGTATGCCTCGCCCATACTCAAGGCCCGCGCAGGCTCGCGCCATGGCTACGACGTGGTCGATCCTACCTGCGTCAACCCGGAACTGGGTGGCGAGGCCGCGCTGGAGCGCCTGGTCGCCGCCCTGCGCCAGCATGGCATGGGGCTGATCCTCGACACGGTGTCCAACCACATGGCCGTGGGCGGTGCCGACAACCCCTGGTGGCAAAGCCTGCTGGCCTGGGGGCGGCGCAGCCCGTATGCAGAGTTCTTCGACATTCAGTGGCACTCCAGCGACCCACTGCTGGCCGGGCAACTGCTGTTGCCGTTCCTCGGCAGCGACTACGGCGTGGCGCTCAAAAATGGCGAGATACCGCTGCAGTTCGACAAACAGCAGGGGCTGCTGCAAGTGGCCCATTACGCGCATCGTTTCCCGATCTGCCCGGTCGATTACGGTTGGATTCTCGCGCTCAGCCCGGAGCCTGTGCTGAAGGTTCTGGCCGAACGCTTCACGGCATTGGGCGACTCGGCCACCCCGCTGGCCGATAGCCTGCCGCTACAAGCCGAACTGGCACGTCTGGTGCGCGATGGCGCCGACCTCGAATCGGCCCTTGTGGCCTTCGACAGCCGCAGCGAGGCCGGCTTCAAGCGCCTGCACCTGTTGCTGGAGCGCCAGACCTACCGCCTGGCCAGCTGGCGCACCGCCGCCGACGACATCAACTGGCGGCGCTTCTTCGACATCAACGAGCTGGGCGGCCTGCGGGTGGAGCGCGCCGTGGTGTTCGAAGCCACCCATGCCAAGCTGTTCGAACTGATCGAGCGCGGCCTGGTGGACGGCCTGCGCATCGACCATATCGACGGCCTTGCCGACCCGCGTGGCTACTGCCGCAAACTGCGCCGGCGGGTTGATAGCCTGCTGGCGCGGCGGCCGCTGAATGCAGGGCTGGAGCACTTCCCCCTGTACGTGGAAAAGATCCTGGGTGCCGACGAGCACCTGCACCGCGACTGGCTTACCGACGGCACCACCGGCTACGAGTTCATGAACCAGGTGTCGCTGCTGCAGCATGATCCGGCCGGCGAAGCGCCGCTGAGCGAACTGTGGAGCAACGTCAGCGAGCGCCCGGCGTTCACCGAAGAAGTGCGCCAGGCCCGTCACCTGGTGCTCAACGCGAGCCTGGCCGGTGACTGCGAGTCGGTGGCTCAGGCACTGTTGCAGGTCGCGCGCAACGACCTGATGACCCGTGACCTGACCCTGGGCGCGATTCGCCGGGCCTTGCAGGCGTTGGTGGCGCATTACCCGGTTTACCGCACCTACTTCAATGCCTGTGGGCGCCCGGCGCAGGACGAAACATTCTTCCAGCAGGCCCTGACCAACGCTCGGCAAGACCTTGCCGAAGCTGACTGGCCGCTACTGGACCAACTTGAACGGTGGCTGGGTGGGCAAGCCTGGCGGCATCTGCCACCGGGGCGCGCCCGCAAGCAACTGCGCCACGCCTGCGTGCGCTTCCAGCAACTGACTGCGCCCAGCGCCGCCAAAGCCGTGGAAGACACCGCCTTCTACCGCAGCGCCCGGCTGCTGTCGCGTAACGACGTGGGTTTCGAGGCCGAGCGCTTCAGCGCACCCCCCATGCATTTCCACAACGAGGCCCAGCGGCGCCTGCGCGATTTCCCCGACAACCTGCTGACCACCGCCACCCACGACCACAAGCGCGGCGAAGACACGCGTGCACGCCTGGCCGTACTCAGCGAGCGCGGCACGTGGCTGGCCAGCCGGGTGGAGCATTGGCGGGAGTTGGCCGCCCCCCTGCGCGCGCAGTTGGACGACGGGCCCGCGCCCAGCCCCGGCGACGAGTTGATGCTGCTACAAACCCTGCTCGGCAGTTGGCCCTTGGACCTCGACCTGCACGACGACAACGCCCTGCGTCACTACGCCGAGCGCATTCGTCAGTGGCAGCAGAAGGCCCTGCGCGAGGCCAAGCTACGCAGTAGCTGGAGCGCGCCGAACGAGGCCTACGAAGGCGCCTGTGCCCGTTACCTCGACGGCCTACTGCTGGACAGCGAGAACCAGCAACTGCGCAAGTCGCTGGCCGACGCGGCGCAGCTGCTGGCCTGCCCCGGCGCTCTCAATGGCTTGGTCCAGGCCCTGTTGCGCATGACCACACCCGGTGTGCCCGACCTGTACCAGGGTAACGAATACTGGGACTTCAGCCTGGTCGACCCGGACAACCGCCGCGCCGTGGACTACGCTTCGAGGCGTCGCACGCTGGACGACGCCACGCCGGTTGCCGAGCTGTTGGCCCACTGGCGCGACGGCCGCGTCAAACAGGCCTTGATCGCGCGGGTGCTGGACTGCCGCCAGGCCCACGCCGAGCTGTTCCGCCGTGGTGCCTACCTGCCACTGACCGTAAAGGGCCGGCACGCTGACAAGGTCATAGCCTTTGCTCGCCTGGGGGAAGGCGAGCACGCCATCGTCGTCGCTCCGCGCCTGGCCAGCAGCCTGCTCGGAGGTGCCACTACACCGTTGATCCCGGCAAAGAACTGGGACGACACCCGGCTGGTACTGCCGTTTGCCTTGTCACCTGCCAACTCGACGGGACTTTTCTCCTGTGCGGCGGTCAGCTCTTCAAAGGAGTTGCTGTTGAGCGCCGTGCTGGCGGAGTTTCCGGTCAACGTGTTGATACAACAATCTTGAGCATCAGGAGCGTCATGATGAGTGTCGATGAAAAGCGTATTCGCGAATTTGCCTACCAGATCTGGGAATCCGAAGGTAAGCCTGTAGGAGAGGAAGAACGCCACTGGGAAATGGCCCGCAAGCTGGCCGAGGCCGAAGCGCTGGCGCCCAAGGCAGCCCCGCGCAAGAAAGCAGCGGCCAAGCCGAAGGCGCCTGCAGAACCCAAGGCGGCGGCCCTGCCGGGGGTCAAACCTGCTGCGGCGAAAAAGCCCCGGGCGGCGAAAAAGCCTACTGCCGGTTGAGCCTGTCCCGGCCTCTTCGCGGGTAAACCCGCTCCTACATGCACCTGTGATGGACCTGTAGGAGCGGGTTTACCCGCGAAGAGGCCAATGCAGGACAGCACAATTCCCCTTCCATCACGGCCACTTGAGGATCGTCATGAGCCCCCGCACCCCGAAGAAAACGCGCTCGGTCGCACCATCACGCATCCGCGAAGGCCTACCCTTCCCCCTCGGCGCCACCTGGGATGGCCTAGGGGTCAACTTCGCCCTGTTCTCGGCCAACGCCACCAAGGTCGAGCTGTGCCTGTTCGACTCCACTGGCGAGCAGGAAATCGAGCGCATAGAGCTGCCCGAATACACCGATGAGATCTACCACGGCTACCTCCCCGACGCTCACCCCGGCCTGGTCTATGGCTACCGGGTGTACGGCCCCTACGAGCCGGAAAACGGCCACCGCTTCAACCCCAACAAACTGCTGATCGACCCGTATGCCAAGCAACTGGTCGGCAGCCTGAAATGGTCCGAGGCCCTGTTCGGCTACACCATCGGCCATCCCGACGGTGACCTGTCATTCGACGAGCGCGACAGCGCGCCTTTCGTGCCCAAATGCAAGGTCATCGACCCGGCGTTCACCTGGGGCCGCGACCAGCGCGTGCAGGTCCCGTGGGAGCGCACGATCATCTATGAAGCGCATGCCCGCGGCATCAGCATGCGCCACCCGGCTGTGCCTGAAGAACTGCGTGGCACCTTCGCCGGCCTGGCCAACGACGAGCTGCTCAAGCACATCAAGGACCTTGGCGTGTCGAGCATCGAGCTGCTGCCGATCCACGCCTTTGTCAACGACCAGCACCTGCTGGACAAGGGTCTGAACAACTACTGGGGCTACAACAGCATCGCCTTTTTCGCCCCGCACCCGCGCTACCTCGCCAGCGGCAAGATCGCCGAGTTCAAGGAGATGGTCGCGCACCTGCACGACGCCGGGCTGGAGGTGATCCTGGACGTGGTCTACAACCACACCGCAGAAGGCAACGAGCGCGGCCCGACCCTGTCGATGCGCGGTATCGACAATGCCTCGTACTACCGCCTGATGCCGGACGACAAGCGCTACTACATCAACGACTCGGGCACCGGCAACACTCTGGACCTGAGCCACCCCTGCGTGCTGCAGTTGGTCACCGATTCGCTTCGCTACTGGGCCGGCGAAATGCACGTGGATGGTTTTCGCTTCGACCTGGCGACCATCCTTGGCCGTTACCACGATGGCTACAGCGAGCGTCATGGCTTCCTCGTCGCCTGCCGTCAGGACCCGATGCTGAGCCAGGTCAAGCTGATTGCCGAACCGTGGGACTGCGGCCCCGGCGGCTATCAGGTGGGCAACTTCGCCCCGGGCTGGGCGGAATGGAACGACCGCTTTCGCGATACCGCACGCGCCTTCTGGAAAGGCGACGAAGGCCAGTTGGCCGATTTTGCCGCGCGCTTGACCGCCTCGGGCGACATGTTCAACAACCGCGGGCGCCGGCCCTATTCCTCGGTCAATTTCATCACCGCCCACGATGGTTTCACCCTGCGCGACCTGGTGTCTTACAACCACAAGCACAACGAAGACAACGACGAAAACAACCAGGACGGCACCGACAACAACCTGTCGTGGAACTGTGGCGTCGAAGGGCCGACCGACGACCCGGGGATCAATGCCCTGCGCATGCGCCAGATGCGCAACTACTTCGCCACCCTGCTGCTGGCCCAGGGCACGCCAATGATCGTTGCCGGCGACGAGTTCAGCCGCACCCAGCACGGCAACAACAACGCCTACTGCCAGGACAGCGAGATCGGCTGGGTGAACTGGGACCTGGACCAGGAAGGCGAAGAGCTGCTGGCCTTCGTCAAGCGTCTGACGCGTCTGCGCCTGGCCTACCCGGTGCTGCGCCGCTCACGCTTTCTGGTGGGGGACTACAATGAGGCAATTGGGGTCAAGGACGTGACCTGGCTGGCACCCGATGGCAGCGAGATGAGCGTTGAACAATGGGAAGACCCGCACGGGCGCTGCCTGGGCATGCTGATAGATGGCCGCGCGCAGGTCAGTGGTATCGCCCGGCCAGGTGCCGAGGCCACCGTGCTGCTGATCGTCAATGCCCACCATGACATCGTGCCATTCAAGCTGCCGGCCGTGCCTGAAGGCGATTACTGGAGCTGCCTGATCGATACCGACCGGCCGGAGTTGCGCAAGGGGCAGCACCTGCAGTTCGACAGTACCTTCGAGGTGAAGGGTCGGTCGATGCTGCTGATGGTGTTGCAGTACGACGAGGAGTGAACAGTGATAGCCCAGGAAGGTCCTACGTTGTAATCGCCACGCCAAACCCGGTGGGAACGGTGACCGGCCCCCACAAGGTCTGGCGGCGACAGTGAGGCAGGGTTAACTTCAGGAGGAATTGTGAGCCTCGAAGCCGGCAGTAATGGTTTCGCCAGTGTCAGCCAGGCCCCGGCCGTGAAACGCCTGCGGGTACTGACGGTGAACACCCACAAGGGCTTCACCGCCTTCAACCGGCGCTTTATCTTGCCAGAGCTGCGCGAGGCTGTGCGCAGCACACAGGCCGACATTGTCTTCCTTCAGGAAGTGCTGGGTAGCCACGACCGCCACGCTGCGCGCTACCCCGGCTGGCCACAGACCTCGCAGTACGAATTCCTCGCCGACAGCATGTGGAGCGACTTCGCCTATGGCCGCAACGCGGTCTATCCCGACGGCCACCACGGCAATGCGCTGCTGTCCAAGTACCCGATCATCGAGCACCGCAACCTGGACGTGTCGATCACCGGCCCAGAACGCCGCGGCCTGTTGCACTGTGTGCTGGAGGTGCCTGGACAAGGCCAGGTGCATGCGGTCTGCGTGCACCTGTCGCTGCTGGAAAGCCACCGGCAAAAGCAGCTGCAGTTGCTGCGTAAGTTGCTGGACTCTCTGCCGGCCAACGCGCCGGTGATCATCGCCGGCGACTTCAACGACTGGAAAAGTCACGGTAATCGCACCCTTGGCCTGCAACGCGACTTGCATGAAGCCTTCGAGCGCCACCACGGCCATCTCGCCCGCACCTACCCTGCCCGCCTGCCACTATTGCGCCTGGACCGCATCTACCTGCGTAACGCCGAAAGCCATGGGCCGAGGATTCTGGGGCACAAACCTTGGTCGCACCTGTCAGACCACCTGCCACTGGCCGTTGAAGTGCGGCTTTAGCAATCATTCTTCATAGCCACGGCACGGCAAATAGCGAACCCCGCTATACCCTGCATCTTAGTTCGAAAAAACAATGAGTTAATCGTTAAGACGCGCCTTGAACACTTCGTTCACGTTTTCTTGACGCAAGCGGTGACCTCTCCTTAGCTGAACAATACCAAGCTGTAAAAATCTTGCGCCGGGCCTCTAGCTCGCGCCTTCGTGCGCGTTTGCGATAACTGGCGCGCTGGTTTGGGTCGCCCACTGTTTTTGCAGTACAGCTCGTGACAACAGGCCAGGTTCTCGGGCTGCACCACAAAAACAAAGGAGATCCGCCATGAAAAGCACCTCGAACCCCTTGCGCTTCGACAGCATTTTCTACGCGGTTTCCACGTCGCTGCTTCTGGCAACCCCGGTGGAAACGATCGCGTACGAACTGCAGGGTGACCCCATCTCCCCCGGCTTTCTGCAGCAACCCGTAACGACGCCACTGTCGCTCGACCCGGTCAGTGCCAATGGGTTGAGCCTCGGCACCCTCAATACGTTTTCGCAGCAGATGAGCGAACGGCACCGGCAGGCGGCACCCGACCTGATTGCCAGTCAGTGGGCGCAATTCTTCCCCACCAGTGCCCGCAGCCGAGCGCTGCCTCCGGCACAGCTGGAGGCGCCCAGCCAGCAACTGATGATCGGCCCGGACCTGTTCGTGCGTGAAACGGCGGCGGGCAATGTGCACCGCGCGGGGATATTCGTGGGGCACAACAACCTGCAAAGCAGCTTCAAGGGCACGCGCTCACTGCTGGGCGACAAGCAGCGCAAAGCGGTGAACTTGAGCGGGGAAAGCCTGGGGGTGTACTGGAGCATGACCCATGAACAGGGCTGGCACCTGAATGCCGTGGCCATGGGTTCGCGGATCGACGTAATGGGCCGTGGCGAAAACGGCCAGCGCCTGGACGACAGTGGCCACGCAATGACCTTCTCGGTAGAGGGCGGGTACCCGATCCGCCTGAGTGGCAACTGGGTGATCGAGCCCCAGGCACAGTTGATCAACCAGCAATTCTTCCCTGGCAACCAGGTACAGGAGGAGACCTTGCGGGCGTTCGACAGCCAGCCGAGCTGGAGCGGCCGGGTTGGTGCCAAGTTGTCCGGACGCTACGAGGTGCGCGGCATGCCGATCGAGCCCTATGTGCGGACCAACGTGTGGTATGACTTCAGCAATGCCGATGAGGTGAAGCTGGACCAGGTCGACAAGATTTCCAGCTCGCGCTACTCGACCACGGTGGAGTTGGGGTTGGGCCTGGTGGCGCGGGTGACGCCTTCGGTGGCCATGTTCGTCAGCGCCGATTACAGCAGTGATGTGGATGACAATGACCTGAACGGGCTGATCGGCAGCCTTGGGGTGCGGATGCGGTGGTAGGCAGGGCCGGCCTCTTCGCGGGTAAACCCGCTCCTACACACTGATCGGGGCCACACGCATCGGTGGCTCGGCACAGGCCGTTGTAGGAGCGGGTTCACCCGCGAAAGGGCCGGGCCTGCCGGCCAATTTCCAAAGGCCATTCACGGTTGCCGCCGCTACCGGATTCGCGGGTAAACCCGCTCCTACAGGCGAAAAGGCCAGTGCGGTCAACCGATCAGGCGGGCTTCATGATCAACACCCCCAGCGGCGGCAGGTTCAGGGCCAGCGATAATGGCTGCCCGTGGCTGGCCACTGCTTCACTGGCCACCGCCCCCAGATTACCCACGTTCGACCCGGCATACAGCTCGGCATCACTGTTCAGCAGCTCCTGCCAACGCTCGCCGAACGGCACGCCAATGCGATAGCCCTCACGGGGTACCGGGGTGAAGTTGGCCACCACCAGCACCGGCTCGCCGCTGCTGCTCCAGCGCAGCCAGGCGTACACGCTGTTCTGCGCGTCGTCACCGATCAGCCACTGGAAGCCCTGCGGCTGGCAATCCTGCTCGTGCAACGCCGGCTCTTCGCGGTACAGGCGGTTGAGGTCGCCCACCAACCGCTGCACACCCTGGTGCTCGGGGTACTGCAGCAGGTACCAGTCCAGTTCGCTGTCGTGGTTCCACTCACGCCACTGGCCGAACTCGCAGCCCATGAACAGCAGCTTCTTGCCCGGGTGTGCCCACATGAAGGTGAGGTAGGCGCGCAGGTTGGCGAACTTCTGCCAGCGGTCGCCGGGCATCTTGTCGATCAGCGAGTGCTTGCCGTGCACCACTTCATCATGGGAGATGGGCAGGATGAAGTGCTCGGAATAGGCATAGATCAACCCGAAGCTCATCTCATTATGGTGGTAGGTGCGGTGCACCGGGTCGTTCTGGATGTAGTGCAGGGTGTCGTGCATCCAGCCCATGTTCCACTTGTAGGCAAAGCCCAGGCCGCCCTGTTGGGTGGGCTGGCTGACCCCAGGCCAGGCGGTGGACTCCTCGGCGATGATCAGCGCGCCCGGGGCCTCGTGGGCAGCCACGCCGTTGAGGTGGCGGATGAAGTCGATGGCTTCCAGGTTCTCGCGCCCACCGTGGCGGTTGGGGACCCACTCGCCGGCCTTGCGCGAGTAGTCGCGGTATAGCATCGAGGCCACCGCATCGACGCGCAGGCCGTCGATGTGGAAATGCTTCAACCAGTGCAGCGCCGAAGCCATCATGAAGCCGCGTACCTCGTTGCGGCCGAGGTTGTAGATCAGTGTGTTCCAGTCCTGGTGGTAGCCTTCCAGTGGGTTGTCGTATTCGTACAGAGCCGTGCCGTCGAAACGCGCCAGGCCATGTTCGTCAGTGGGGAAATGCGCCGGCACCCAGTCCAGCAGTACACCGATGCCCCCTTGGTGGCAGGCGTCGATGAACGCGGCGAAATCTTCGGCACTGCCGTAGCGCGAGGTGGGCGCGAACATCGACAGTGGTTGATAGCCCCAGGAGCCGCCGAACGGGTGTTCCATGATCGGCAGCAGCTCGATGTGGGTAAAGCCCAGTTCCTGCACATAGGGCACCAGCCGCTCGGCCAGTTCGCGCCAATTGTAGAAACGCCCGATTTCCCCCGCTTCGTCCAGCTCGCAGCGCCATGACCCAGGGTGCAGTTCGTAGATCGACAATGGCGCGTTGTAGGCGTGGCGCTGGGCGCGTTGCGCCATCCAGTCATGGTCCTGCCAGGCGTGGCTGAGTTCACCGGCTACCTTGGACGCCGTGCTCGGCGGCAGCTCGGTGGCACGGGCCAGCGGGTCGGCCTTCAGCGGCAGTATGCCGTCCTTGCCGAGCACTTCGAACTTGTAGGTTTCGCCCACGCCCAGACGCGGAATGAACAGCTCCCATACCCCGGCGCTGTGGCGCAGGCGCATGGGGTGGCGGCGGCCATCCCAGTTGTTGAAATCACCCACCACCGACACCCGCCGGGCATTCGGTGCCCAGACCGAGAAACACACGCCGTCGATGCCATCGACCTGAGTCGGCTGGGCACCGAAGCGCCCGGACAAATCGCGGTGATTGCCTTCAGCGAACAGGTGAAGGTCCATGTCACCCAGTTGCGGGCCGAAGCTGTAGGGGTCTTCGGTAACCTGTTCGCCACCGGCCCAGACGATATGAAGCTGGTAGGGTTGTGCCTCATCGAGGTGCGCGCTGAACAACCCGGGCAGGCTGCCCTGCTCCATTTCGGCAAGTACCCGCCCGTCATCCCGGGCCTGGACGCGCACTTTCAGGGCATTGGGCAGAAAGGCGCGGACCACCTGCCCGCCCGCGCCGTCGCCGTGGGGGCCGAGTACCGCAAAAGGATCGGCGTGTTCGGCGCGGGCCAGGGCGTCGAGGTCCCGTTGCCGAAGGCCACCGTTTTCACGCGTTGTAACGTTCATTCTGACTCTCCCCAGGTACTGATCAGTCCATGCAGACCATGCAAAGGCACGGCCAGCCAGCTCGGACGGTTTTCGGCTTCGTATGTAATCTCGTAGGCGGCTTTTTCCAGGCAGAACAGCTCCAGTGCCGCGCGCTCGCCCTCGGCGTGCTGCCAGGCGTGGGGCATGGCGGCGGTGGCCAGGCCATAGGCTTCGACAAAGGCATGCCGGGACTGGTGCAGGTACTGCCGGGCAACCCGCTGCCGGGCTTGCCGCGCCGGCTCGGAAAGGTCCACCGCAGACGCGCTGCGCAAGATCATCGCAGCAGCATAGTCGAAGGATCGCAGCACGCCGCTGACATCCTTGTAGGGGCTGTGTTTTGCCCGGCGCTCTTCAAGTGGCCGGGCAGGCTCGCCTTCAAAATCGATGAGGTAGGCATCACCCTGCACCACCAGCACCTGGCCCAGGTGCAGGTCGCCGTGCACACGCATCAGCAGGCCACCCTGGGCCTGCGCGGTCAGCTTGTCGATATGCTGGGCCAGGCCCTCGCGCTGTTGCTGCAGGTCGTCGACCAAGGCCTGGCTGTCGCTGTCCAGCGTGTCACGGTGCTGGGCCAGCAGGTCGAGGGCGTGGATCAGTTCGGTACTGATCTGTGCACGCCAGCGCTCGCTGTCCCGGGCATCGCTGGGGCGCGGCTGGAAGGCCGGGTCTTCGGTGGGTGCGGCCAGCAGCAGGTGCATCTCGCCCAGGCGCTGGCCAAGCAAGGCCGCAAAGCCGCTGAGTTCGGCCAATGCGTCAGTGTGCGCTTCGCCGTCGTTGCGAGTGGGCTCCATCTGGTCGCGGATGGCCCGTTCAAGGGTGTTCTGGGTCCAGCCCCAGGCATCGCCCTGGTTACTCAGGTAACCCTGGGCAATCATCAGCAGGTGCGGCGCGTGTTGCTCGTCCACCCGGCTGACCCAGGCCAGCAGCGGCGAGATATTGGCAAAGCCGGCGGCGGTCAGGTAGGCACTCATTTCCAGCTCTGGATGGATACCCGGGTTGACCCGGCGGATCAGCTTGAGCACCACGCGGTCGCCGATGACCACCGAACTGTTGGACTGCTCGGCGCTGAGGTAGCGCACTTCGCTCTCCTCGTCGAGCGCCAGGCCGGCCAGCTGCTCTGTGCATTCGAAGCGCAATTCACCCTCAGCGTCGCCACACGGCAGACGCAGGCCATCCTGGCAGGCTTGTATCACGGCGTGAATGAACGGCTCCAGGACGAAGGCGTCGGTGATCAAGCCAACCTGGTGGGTACGGCGCACCCGCGACAACGCCAGCTGCTGCGGCAGCGCGGTATGGATCTGTTCCTCACGCAGCAGGCCGAACGGTAGCTGGTAGCGGGTGGCCGTGCCGTCGCTGAGTACTTCGATTTCGCTGAGCAGCACCGGCGTGGTGGCGGTGCCGAAACGCACGCCGTAACACAGGCGCACGGCGTCGATCGGCCCTTCCTTGCCAGCGAACCAGCGGCGTTTGGGCAGGTACTGCGGCAGGATGGTGCTTTGCAGCGTATCGCTTGCGGGGGCTTGCAGCAGTTCTTCCATGCGCTTGCGCAGTACCAATGTGGTCAATTCGGGTAACCCCTCGGTGGCCTGAATGTGCCAGCTGGGCATGCGATCGCGGCTGGCCAGCAGGAACCAGTAGAAGGCATAAGGTGGCAATGTCAGCAGAAACGGCAGTTGGCCGATTGGCGGGAACGCGCTGCCGCCAAGCATCTCCACCGGTACTTTGTCGGCGTATTGTGACAATTCGAGTTCGGCAGCCTGGGCGGCGCGGGACACGTTGGCCACGCAGAGAATGACCTCGGTATTGCCGTCGGCATCGGTGTACTCGCGGATATAGGCAAGGATGCGCCGGTTGCTGGGCGTGAGGGTGCGCAGGCTGCCGCGGCCAAAGGCCTTCTGCTGCTTGCGTACCGCCAGCATGCGCCGGGTCCAGTTCAGCAGCGAATGCGGGTCGTGGCTTTGCGCCTCCACGTTGACCGTCTGGTAACCGTAGAGCGGGTCCATGATCGGCGGCAGCACCAGGCGCTGGGGGTCGGCGCGGGAAAAACCGCCGTTGCGGTCTGGCGACCACTGCATGGGAGTGCGGACGCCATCGCGGTCACCCAGATAGATATTGTCGCCCATGCCCAGTTCGTCGCCGTAATACAGGGTTGGCGTGCCGGGCATCGACAATAGCAGGCTGGTCAGCAGCTCTATGCGCCGCCGGTCACGCTGCAGCAGGGGCGCCAGGCGCCGGCGAATGCCCAGGTTGATGCGCGCGCGGCGGTCTTCGGCATAGTAGTTCCACAGGTAGTCGCGCTCGCGGTCGGTGACCATTTCCAGGGTCAGTTCATCATGGTTGCGCAAAAAGATCGCCCACTGGCAGTTGGCCGGAATTTCCGGGGTCTGGCGCAGGATGTCGGTGATCGGGAAGCGGTCTTCCATGGCCAGGGCCATGTACATGCGCGGCATCAACGGAAAGTGGAAAGCCATATGGCATTCGTCGCCGTCACCTTCGCCGAAGTACGGGCGCGTGTCTTCCGGCCACTGGTTGGCTTCGGCCAGCAGCATGCGATCGGGGTAGTTGGCGTCGATCTCGGCGCGGATCGCCTTGAGCACCTCGTGGGTTTCGGCGAGGTTCTCGTTGTTGGTGCCGTCGCGCTCGATCAGGTAAGGGATCGCGTCCAGGCGCAGGCCATCTACACCCAGGTCGAGCCAGAAGCGCATGACGCCGATCACCGCCTTGAGTACCTGCGGGTTATCGAAGTTGAGGTCCGGCTGGTGCGAGTAGAACCGGTGCCAGAAGTACTGGCCGGCGACCGGGTCCCAGGTCCAGTTGGACTTTTCGGTATCGAGGAAGATGATGCGCGTACCGTCGTACTTCTGGTCGTCGTCCGACCACACGTAGAACTCGCGCGCCTTGCTGCCGCGCTTGGCGTGGCGGGCACGCTGGAACCACGGGTGCTGGTCGCTGGTGTGGTTGATGACCAGCTCGGTGATCACCCGCAAGCCGCGCTTGTGGGCCTCGGCGATGAAACGGCGGGCGTCGGCCATGCTGCCATAGTCGGGATGCACGGCCTTGTATTCGGCGATGTCGTAGCCGTCGTCACGGCGTGGCGATGGGTAGAACGGCAGCAGCCACAGGGTGTTGACGCCCAGCTCGGCAATGTAGTCGAGCTTGCTGATCAGGCCGGCGAAGTCGCCGATGCCGTCGTTGTTCGAGTCGAAGAACGACTTGATGTGCAGCTGGTAGATGACGGCGTCCTTGTACCACAGCGGGTCGTCGATGAAGGCTGCCGGGCGGGAACGCTTGGCCATGTGCGACTCCTTTCAATTGCATGTTTGCCCCTTCTTGCACCATCGCTGTGGGAGCGGGCGTGCCCGCGAATCAGCCACCGCGGTGCTTGGCACCGGCTCTGCCGGTGTTCGCGGGCATGCCCGCTCCCACAGGGGAAAAGGCTGCAGGCCGGTTTTACCCGGCTTTCTCGATGCGCCAGATGCCGAACGGCAGGTGCCAGGGCTCTATGCGCATCCATTGGGTCTTGCCGTACCACGACCAGCGGTGGCCGTTCATCAGGTCTTCACCCTGGGTTTCGGCGTTGTCGTCCAGCCCCAGCTCCCACAGTGGCAACTCGAAATGCGCCTCCTGGGCGTTGTGCGGGTCGAGGCTGATGGCCACCAGGATGTAGTTGTCACGCTCAGGCGTTCGCTTGGCGAAGTACAGGATGTTGTCGTTCCAGCAATTGAAGAAGGCCACACCTAGGTGGGTTTGCAAGGCACGGTTCTGCCGGCGGATGCGGTTGAGCTGGGCGATCTCGGCAATGATGTTGCCGGGCTGGGTGAAATCACGTGGGCGGATTTCGTACTTCTCCGAATCCAGGTATTCCTCCTTGCCCGGCAACGGCGTGCCCTCGCACAGCTCGAAGCCCGAATACATGCCCCACAAGCCTGAGCCCATGGTCGCCAGCGCCGCACGGATAAGAAACCCTGCGCGGCCTGAGGTGTGCAGGAAAAACGGGTTGATGTCCGGTGTATTGACGAAGAAGTTGGGCCGGTAGCACTGGCTCCACGGCGGCTGGTTGAGCTGCTCGAAATATTCGCGCAGCTCCTGCTTGTGGTTGCGCCAGGTGAAATAGGTATAGCTCTGTGCGTAGCCGACCTTGCCCAGGCGCGCCATCATCGCTGGCTTGGTAAAGGCTTCGGCGAGGAAGATGACGTCGGGGTGCTGGCTGCGCACATTGCCGATCAGCCATTGCCAGAACGGCAACGGCTTGGTGTGCGGGTTGTCGACGCGGAAGGTCTTCACGCCCTCCTCGACCCAGCCGACCACCACATCGCGCAGGGCCAGCCACAGCGAGGGCACGGCCTCTGGCGCATAGAAATCGACGTTGACGATGTCCTGGTACTTTTTCGGCGGGTTTTCGGCGTAGCGGATGGTGCCATCCGGACGCCAGCTGAACCAGCCCGGGTGCTCCTTGAGCCAAGGGTGGTCCTGGGAGCACTGGATGGCGAAATCGAGGGCGATTTCCAGGCCGTGTTCCGCCGCTGCGGCCACCAGACGGCGAAAGTCATCGCGGCTGCCCAGTTGCGGGTGAATGGCCTCGTGGCCGCCTTCCGGGCTGCCAATGGCATAAGGGCTGCCCGGGTCGCCCGGCTCGGCCTTGAGGGCGTTGTTGCGGCCCTTGCGATGCTGCATGCCGATGGGGTGGATGGGCGGGAAGTACAGTACGTCGAAGCCCATGTCGCGGATCATCGGCAGCCGTTCGTGCACGTCGTTGAAGGTGCCGTGGCGCTGCGGGTCGTCGGTAATGGAGCGCGGGAACAGCTCGTACCAGCTGGCGAACAGTGCGGCCGGGCGGTCGACATCAAGGGGGAAATCAGGGCTGCGGGTCAGGTAGCTGCGGTGTTCGGCTTCGCCCATAAGGCGGGCGGTGGTCGGGTCGAGAAACAAAGCCACCTGGTCATCGATACTGAGCGTGGGCAGGCGCTGCTGCAAGGCCTCTAGCGCCTCGCGCAGGGCGCCGCTGCACAGTTCGATGCCTGTGCCGAGCATCAAACGGCCTTCTTCCAATTCCAGTTTTACCTCGACGCCGGCGTGGTACTTCTTCTCCAGGTCGTGGCAATAGGTGGCAAACGGGTCGATCCAGGCCTCGATACTGAACCGGTGCGGACCCAGTTCGGTGGGGGTGAATTCGGCCTGCCACAGGTCGTTACCCGCCGACTGCATCGGCACGCAATGCCAGCGCCGGCTGTGCGCCTGACGCCAGTTAAGCATCACCGCCAGGCGGTCGTGGCCGTCGCTGTAGGCCTTGGTGCTGACTGCCACTGGCTGGCCACTGACGGCCTTGGCGGCGAAGCTGCCGGCGTCGAGCACGGGTTGGGTGTCTTCGATCACGATACGCGGCGCCAGCAGCGCCTGGGACAGGCTGATGGGCTGGTCCGGGTGATCGTTCGCCATGGGCACGCTTTCAAAGGGCTCGTTTCGTGACATCGACCTTGCTCCCTCAGGCTGGTGGCGGTAAGGGTTCAGAGCCGGGCACAGGCGGGGGGTTCAAAATAATTGAGCGAACGGCAGCTGCCAGCGGTCAGAGCCTACAGCACCTCTTCACCCACCCACGCGAGGTCAGGCCATGAACATTCCCATTCCACCGGAGACACCCGATCCCAACATCGACGACCCGAGCTTGCCGCCGCCCGTGCCGGAAGAAGAACCGGACGAGCTGCCGATCAAGCCGACCGTGCCGCCGACGGTTGGTGACCCGCCGAGTCAGGAGCCACCGGTGAAGGCTTAAGGGTAGACCACGGAACTGATATGTCTGTCAGTTGCGTTCAACTGGAGCTCGCATGATCATCGGGCCTCCTCAAACCGGAGGTGGTTGAGTCATGTCAGAAGCGCGCGATTACATCAGGTAGCACGGGATGACGTGAGGGGCCAACTTTCGCAGTTTGGCGCCGCAGGTTCATCCCGGGCAATCTGGACTATACGTTATCGCTGCTTGAATTACGCTATACGCTTAGTGTGCGGCGGTATGCACTTCGCCCAATCAGGGCAATTATTCTCGAAGCCCGCGCAACGCGGGATCTGCAGCCCCCTTTTACAACTGTTATTTTTACCAGTTTCGTAAGATCGCTGCTTGCGTTATATAAACCACACAACACCCGTCAGGAGAACGACCACCGCCTTGTTGCTCAAACTCGTGAACTCGCCGAACCGATGAACACCACCTATTCAGCCCAATAAAATTTGTCAGACGCCTCATTACTAGACTGAAGTTTTCGACAATATTGATTTTCACACGGGGTAATACCATGCCAGCCAACACTATCACCCCTGACACCCATGTCAGCTACTGCGTTTACGGGTACAGCAAAGCACTGACCCTGAAACCTCGCCTAACCGGCTTTAACGGCGCACATTTTGACCCTCACGCACATTACTACCATTTGGGACAAGGCTATCGCGCCTTCAGCCCTACACTAATGAGATTCATCTCCCCGGATCGTATTAGCCCCTTTGGACGTGGAGGAATTAATAGCTACGCCTATTGCAATGGCGATCCAGTCAACCGCACAGACCCAAGTGGAGCCGTTGCTTTCGCTCGACTCGCTCATCTCGCTTTACGCCCCCTGAATTGGGCATACAAAATCTTTTTCAAAAAACCAAATATAAACGTTAATTTTAACAAGCAGAATGTACAGCTCCCCGGCCAAAGCCCTGAAGAAACTGCACGGCTCAGATTGATAGCTATGAAAAACGGCCTACGCGTAATGGAGGGTCTTTCAGAGAAGGCCCCCCACCTAGTAGAAAAAGTAGGCCAATATTTAGCACCTGGGGATTTAACCGCGGCAGCAGCAGCCTCAGACCCCTTCAAAACCGGTATACCGCCCAGAATCGTCCACCGCATCACAACAGAAAGATATTTGAAACAAGCTGCAAACATCATGGGTGGAGAAGTAACCGACTATCGGAACGATGCCTTGCTAACCAAAGCAAACATATCCAGCCTTGACAAAATAGAAGCAGAGGTAAGAAAAATGCAAACCCCTAGTGACTTCTGGGACTCAGATCACTATATCAGCCCACATGAGCGATATAAGAAGTTAATGAGACATATAAGTATTGTCCGTGATTCCTTGCAGCATCCGGAACTCTGGTTTTAATTAGGATAGCTTGACCAAAACGGGCTAGCTGTGCCGGCCTTTCGCGGACTTTGCCCTGCGGACCGGCACCGCTACACCTTTACTCGGTCGATCCCACCATAAACTCCGCGACACTGATCTCACGCATGCGGAACTTTTGCACCTTCCCGGTCACCGTCATCGGGAAATCGTCGACAAAGCGGATATACCGCGGCACCTTGAAGTGGGCAATGCGTGCCTTGCACCAGCCCTGCAGCTCCTCGACCGTGGCGCTGTGCCCCGGGTGCAGCTTGATCCAGGCGACGATCTCTTCGCCATAGCGGCTGCACGGAATGCCGATCACCTGCGCATCGGCCACCGCCGGGTGGGTGTAGAAAAACTCTTCCAGCTCACGCGGGTAAATGTTCTCGCCGCCACGAATGATCATGTCCTTGTTGCGCCCGACGATGCGCACATAGCCCTGCTCGTCCATCACCGCCAGGTCACCCGAATGCATCCAGCCGGCCGGGTCGATAGCGTCCGCGGTGGCCTGGGTCGAGCGCGATCATTGTGTGCACGTTTAACCGCGAAATAGGGGCCGGACAGCCCAGCACATCATCCATGTTGACGCGGTTTAACTGTGCTCGCCGCTACGAGTGACCGTTACTGGATCACTGAGTCGCGACGGCTATTAAATCCATCAGTCTAGGATTTACGCAGAGATCGGTACAACTGACATTTCTGCCAGCAGCACAGGTGTTTACTTTAGCGCATGCTACCCGTGATTACCCTACTAAAAGCGGCTTGGCAGTTCATAGACCGAGGCGAAATCACAGCACTTTTAAGAAGCAAGCCGACAACTGCGCGAAGCAAAGGAGTCATGAATGCCCCCATCAACGCCACACACTCAAAGCCCTCAGTCTGTATGCTTTACCCCCTATGGCCACAGCGGGGCGATCGGCGACGCGGCCATCGTCACTGGTTTCAATGGTGTTCCGTTTGATATTCACGCCAATTGCTACCACTTAGGCCAGGGCTATCGGGCATTCTTTCCCGGGTTAATGCGATTCTCCAGCGCCGATAGGCTGAGCCCGTTTGGGCTCGGTGGACTGAACGCGTATGCCTATTGTAATGGCGACCCTGTTAACTACGGCGACCCCCAGGGCGCAGCCAGAGTGCTGATTGGGCGGGCTGGGAACACCGCTCGTTCTGGGAAGGTCACCGCGAGAGGGCAATTTGGTATTGGCAACACATCGCATGAAGTAAAATCCTATAGGAACGCAATGCGGGAGAATGAGAAGGCGCAGGTGCAGGGAGTCGAAATCGCCCTGGACCTCTTAAATCATGAAGTTGATCTATTCAATGGCGTGACAAAACATCTGAAAAGATGGGACTTTCATAGCGCCGCCCGTATAAACCCCGGCGTCCAGGAAAATCTCATCAAGGCTAGTACCAAGGCGTTTACAGACCATATGAAGGATATATTAGCCGGCCAGAAGCGACGGTATGCTGATGATGTTATTTTAACCGATACGCATAGAAAATACCTGAGCACCCTCGATTCAGCACTGATACGTGCCTACGCTCCGTACCGGGAACATCAGAGCCACTGGTACCATCCTGGGTACCATATTGAGGGGATAAGGGATACACCCCTGTTCCTAGCACAATGGGCAATAAGGGACGCTAAGTTATTGCTCGATGTCGGTGATTCACCACTTTACCGCGGAGTTAAGGATAGTCTGAAGTAGTCATACATTTCTGGCTGACTGCAGTATCTGCCGATTTCAAAAGCGCCAGGCACACCTCTGCTGCGTTGGCCAGCAAATGGAGGATGGGGGGTTCGTTCCGAACCAGTTCTACATCAGGTGCACGCGCAACATCGCCATCTTCCTGGCATGCAGTGACCTCAATATCGAGCCAATGTAATAGATCCGGAATCTGATGCTGGCATGGCTTGGCCTCATCGTGGGTTCACCCGCGAAGAGGCCGGATAACCCAGTGCATCAACCTGCAGAAACAGCCGAAATTTCTGCGACACTGATCTCACGCATCCTGAATTTTTGCACCTTGCCTGTCACCGTCATCGGGTATTCGTCAACGAAACGGATATATCGCGGCACCTTGAAGTGGGCAATGCGCGCCTTGCACCAGCCCTGCAGTTCCTCGGCCGTAGCGCTATGCCCCGGGTGCAGCTTGATCCAGGCGACGATCTCTTCGCCATAGCGGCTACACGGAATGCCGATCACCTGCGCATCGGCCACTGCCGGGTGGGTGTAGAAAAACTCTTCCAGCTCACGCGGGTAAATGTTCTCGCCGCCGCGAATGATCATGTCCTTGTTGCGCCCAACGATGCGCACATAGCCCTGCTCGTCCATCACCGCCAGGTCGCCCGAATGCATCCAGCCGGCCGGGTCGATGGCATCCGCCGTGGCCTGGGGGTTGTCCCAGTAGCCAAGCATCACGCTGTAGCCGCGGGTGCACAGTTCGCCGATCTCGCCGCGCGCGACGATGCAGCCGTCGGCGTCCACCAGTTTGTTTTCCAGCTGCGGCTGGGTGCGGCCGACGGTGGTCACGCGCAGCTCCAGATCGTCGTCCGGGCCGGTCTGCAGCGACACCGGGCTGGTTTCGGTCATGCCGTAGGCGATCTGCACTTCTGCCATGTGCATCTGGTCGATGACCCGGCGCATCACCTCGATCGGGCAGGTGGCACCGGCCATGATGCCGCTGCGCAGGGTCGACAGGTCCATGTGGGCGCGCGATGGGTGATCGAGCATGGCGATGAACATGGTCGGTACGCCATAGAGGATGGTGGCGCGCTCTTCGGCCACGGCGCGCAAGGTAAGTTCGGCGTCGAAAGCATCGTTGGGGTAGATCATGGTGCTGCCGTGGGTGATGCAGCCGAGGTTGGCCATGACCATGCCGAAGCAATGATACAGCGGCACCGGGATCACCATACGGTCGCGGGCTGTCAGGCCAAGGCTTTCACCCACCATGAAACCGTTGTTGAGGATGTTGTAGTGACTGAGCGTGGCACCTTTGGGTGCACCGGTGGTGCCGGAGGTGTACTGGATGTTTACCGGCTGGTCGAATTGCAGGCTTTGCTGACGGGCTGTGCAGGCCTCGACAGACGTCTGCCCTGCCCGCTCGGCCAAGGCGTGCCAGGGCAGGAAGCCGGCAGGCGGGTTGGCGGCCAGGCTGATGACACCACGCAACTCGGGCAGGCAATCACTGGCCAGCTCACCAGGCCGGGCGCTGGCCAGTTCAGGCACCAGCTCCTGCAGCATGGCGTGGTAATCAGACGTCTTGAAGGCTTCAGCGCAGACCAGCCAGCGGCAGCCAGACTGGCGCAACACGTACTCCAGCTCACCCACTCGGTAGGCCGGGTTGATGTTGACCAGGATGGCGCCGACCTTGGCACTGGCCAGCTGCAAGATGCACCACTGGGCGCAGTTGGGCGACCAGATGCCAACACGGTCGCCGGTGTTCACGCCCAGTGCGATCAGCGCGCGGGCGTGTATTTCGACCTGCTCGGCCAGCTGCCGCCAGCTGTAACGCAGGCCCTGGTGGCGGGACACCAGGGCCTCGCTGTCGGAACAGCGGGCCACGGTGGCATCGAAGGCCTGGCCGATGGTCTGGGTCAGCAAGGGTCGGTCCTGGCGACCGCGGGTATAGCTCGGTTGACTCATGGGTGTCCCTTCTTGTGGTTGTTTTGGGCACGGCTGAAGCAAGCGGGAATACTCTGGCGCAGATTTACGTTTACGTAAAGGTGACGAGCGGATTGACAGTGACCTTACGCAGGTTTACGTTAACGTAAAGGTGATGAACGATACCGGGATCTCCGGCATGACGCAGACCCTTGTAGGAGCGGGCTTACCCGCGAATGCGATCACCCAGCCAATGACGGTGGTCCTGCTGACGCATTCGCGGGCAAGCCCGCTCCTACAGGGGTCAGCGGTTAGCCTTTGAGCTACGGTTTACCCAATTTTCAAGAACAAGAAGGTGCCCCAGCATGCATTACCCCTCCCTGAACTTCGCCCTGGGCGAAACCATCGACATGCTCCGCGACCAGGTGCGCACCTTCGTCGCCGCCGAACTGGCCCCGCGCGCCGCGCAGATCGACCACGACAACCTGTTCCCCGCCGACATGTGGCGCAAGTTCGGTGACATGGGCCTGCTGGGTATCACCGTACCGGAAGAGTATGGTGGCGCTGGCCTGGGCTACCTGGCACATGTGGTGTCGATGGAAGAAATCAGCCGTGGCTCCGCCTCAGTGGCGCTGTCCTACGGCGCCCATTCCAACCTGTGCGTCAACCAGATCAACCGCAACGGCACCCACGAGCAGAAGCTCAAGTACCTGCCCAAGCTGATCAGCGGCGAGCACATCGGCGCCTTGGCCATGAGCGAGCCCAATGCCGGCTCCGACGTGGTGTCGATGAAACTGCGCGCAGAAAAACGCGGCGATCACTACGTGCTCAACGGCAGCAAGACCTGGATCACCAACGGTCCCGACGCCAACACCTACGTGATTTACGCCAAGACCGACCTGGACAAGGGTGCGCACGGTATCACCGCGTTCATCGTCGAGCGCGACTGGAAAGGCTTCAGCCGCAGCAACAAGTTCGACAAGCTGGGCATGCGCGGGTCCAACACCTGCGAGCTGTTCTTCGACGGCGTGGAAGTGCCGGCAGAGAACATTCTGGGCCAGCTTAACGGCGGCGTGCGCGTTCTGATGAGCGGCCTGGACTACGAACGTGTGGTGCTGTCCGGCGGCCCGACCGGCATCATGCAAAGCTGCATGGACCTGGTGGTGCCGTATATCCATGACCGCAAGCAATTCGGCCAGAGCATCGGCGAGTTCCAGCTGATCCAGGGCAAAATTGCCGACATGTACACCCAGCTGAACGCCAGCCGCGCCTACCTGTATGCCGTGGCCCAGGCGTGCGACCGCGGCGAGACCACCCGCAAGGACGCTGCCGGCGTGATCCTGTACACCGCCGAGCGTGCCACGCAAATGGCCCTGGAGGCGATCCAGATTCTTGGCGGCAACGGCTATATCAACGAATTCCCGGCTGGCCGCCTGTTGCGCGACGCCAAGCTGTACGAAATCGGTGCCGGCACCAGCGAAATCCGCCGGATGCTGATCGGCCGCGAACTGTTCAACGAAACCCGCTGAACATAAGGGACGGGCGCACATGGCTACCTTGCACACCCAGATCAACCCGCGTTCGGCAGAATTCGCCATCAACAGCGCGGCCATGCTCGAGCAGGTCCAGGCCCTGCGCGGCCTGCTCGCCCAGGTTGCCCAGGGCGGCGGGCCCAAGGCTCAGGAACGTCATACCTCACGTGGCAAGCTGCTGCCGCGCGAGCGTATCGACCGCCTGCTGGACCCGGGCTCGCCGTTCCTCGAGATCGGCCAGTTGGCCGCCCATGAGGTATACGGCGAGGACGTGCCGGCTGCGGGCGTGATTGCCGGCATCGGCCGTATCGAGGGCGTCGAATGCATGATCGTGGCCAACGACGCCACGGTAAAAGGCGGCTCGTACTACCCGCTGACCGTAAAGAAACACCTGCGTGCACAAACCATCGCCCTGCAGAACCGTCTGCCATGCATCTACCTGGTGGACTCCGGCGGCGCCAACCTGCCACGCCAGGACGAAGTGTTCCCCGACCGTGAGCACTTCGGGCGCATCTTCTTCAACCAGGCCAACATGAGCGCGCAAGGCATCCCGCAGATCGCCGTGGTGATGGGCTCGTGCACCGCTGGCGGCGCTTACGTGCCGGCCATGGCCGACGAAGCGATCATGGTGCGGCAGCAGGCGACCATCTTCCTCGCCGGGCCGCCGCTGGTAAAAGCCGCCACCGGCGAAGTGGTGAGCGCCGAAGACCTCGGCGGCGCCGATGTGCATTGCCGCACCAGCGGCGTCGCCGACCATTATGCCGACAACGACGAACACGCCCTGGCCATCGCACGACGCAGTGTGGCCAACCTCAACTGGCACAAGCTCGGCAAGCTGCAGCGGTTGGCCCCAGTGGCACCGCTGTATGCCGCCGACGAGCTATACGGCGTGGTGCCCGCGGATGCCAAGCAACCGTTCGACGTGCGCGAGGTGATCGCCCGCTTGGTCGATGGCTCGGTGTTCGATGAATTCAAGGCGCTGTTCGGCACCACTCTGGTGTGCGGCTTCGCCCACCTGCACGGCTACCCGGTGGCGATCTTGGCCAACAACGGCATCCTGTTCGCCGAAGCTGCGCAAAAAGGCGCGCACTTCATCGAACTGGCCTGCCAGCGCGGCATCCCTTTGCTGTTCCTGCAGAACATCACCGGTTTCATGGTCGGCAAGAAATACGAAGAAGGCGGCATCGCCAAGCACGGCGCCAAACTGGTCACCGCCGTGGCCTGCGCCCAGGTGCCAAAGTTCACGGTGATCATCGGCGGCAGCTTTGGCGCCGGCAACTACGGCATGTGCGGCCGCGCCTACGACCCGCGCTTCCTGTGGATGTGGCCCAACGCGCGGATTGGCGTGATGGGCGCCGAACAGGCCGCCGGGGTGCTGGCCCAGGTCAAGCGCGAGCAGAGCGAACGCAGCGGCCAGCCATTCAGCGCCGAGGATGAGGCCAGGCTCAAGCAGCCGATCCTCGACCAGTACGAACGTCAGGGCCACCCCTATTATTCCAGTGCCCGCCTGTGGGACGACGGCGTCATCGACCCGGCACAGACCCGAGACGTCCTCGGCCTGGCGTTGTCTGCCGCGCTGAACGCGCCGATCGAACAGAGCCGCTTCGGCATTTTCCGGATGTGACCCATGAGCGATTTCAGCACCCTCGAAGTGATCCGCGACCCACGCGGCTTCGCCACCCTGTGGTTAAGCCGCGAGGACAAGAACAACGCCTTCAACGCGCAGATGATCCGCGAGCTGATCGTGGCCATCGACCAGTTGGCCGAAGACGCCAGCCTGCGCTTTGTGCTGCTGCGCGGCCGTGGCCGGCACTTCAGCGCCGGTGCCGACCTGGCCTGGATGCAGCAGTCGGCACAACTGGACTTCAACACCAACCTGGATGACGCCCACGAACTGGGTGAGCTGATGTACGCCCTGCACCGCCTCAAGGCCCCGACCCTGGCCGTGGTGCAAGGCGCAGCCTTCGGCGGCGCGCTGGGCCTGATCAGCTGCTGCGACATGGCCATCGGCGCCGAAGACGCCCAACTGTGCCTGTCGGAAGTACGCATCGGCCTGGCCCCGGCGGTGATCAGCCCGTTCGTGGTCAAGGCCATTGGCGAACGCGCCGCGCGCCGCTACGCCCTCACCGCCGAGCGCTTCAGCGGCGTACGGGCCCGCGAACTGGGCCTGCTGGCCGAGGTATACCCAGCCAGCGAACTGGACGACCACGTCGAAGCCTGGGTAGGCAACCTGCTGCAGAACAGCCCACAAGCATTGCGCGCCACCAAGGACTTGCTGCGCGAAGTGGACGACGGCGAACTCAGCCCGGCCCTGCGCCGTTACTGCGAAAACACCATCGCCCGCATCCGCGTCAGCGCCGAAGGCCAGGAGGGGTTGCGTGCTTTCCTGGAAAAACGCCGCCCTGCCTGGCAAACCGTTGACAAGAAGGAGCCGCGCCCATGAGCCGCCCCGCTTTGACCACCCTGCTGGTCGCCAACCGCGGCGAAATCGCCTGCCGGGTAATGCGCACCGCCAAGGCCATGGGCCTGACCACTGTTGCCGTGCACAGCGCCACCGACCGTGACGCCCGTCACAGCCGCGAAGCCGACATCCGCGTCGACCTGGGCGGCACCAAGGCCGCCGAAAGCTACCTGCTGGTCGACAAGCTGCTGGCAGCAGCCAAGGCCAGCGGCGCCCAGGCTATCCACCCAGGTTATGGCTTTCTGTCCGAGAACGCAGGTTTCGCCCGCGCCATCGAGCAGGCCGGGCTGATATTCCTCGGCCCACCGGCCAGCGCCATCGACGCCATGGGCAGCAAATCGGCAGCCAAGGCACTGATGGAAGCGGCCGGCGTGCCGTTGGTGCCGGGCTACCACGGCGAGGCCCAGGACCTGGACACCTTCCGCGCCGCGGCCGAACGCATCGGCTACCCGGTGCTGCTCAAGGCCAGCGCTGGTGGCGGTGGCAAGGGCATGAAAGTGGTCGAGGAAGAAAGCCAACTGGCCGACGCCCTGGCCTCGGCCCAGCGAGAGGCACAGTCGTCGTTCGGCGATGCGCGCATGCTGGTGGAAAAGTACGTGCTCAAGCCGCGTCATGTCGAAATCCAGGTGTTTGCCGACCAGCACGGCAACTGCCTGTACCTTAACGAACGCGACTGCTCCATTCAGCGCCGCCACCAGAAGGTGGTGGAAGAGGCCCCTGCGCCCGGCCTGTCGCCCGAACTGCGCCAAGCCATGGGCGAAGCGGCGGTGCGTGCCGCCCAGGCTATCGGTTACGTGGGTGCTGGCACCGTGGAGTTTCTGCTTGATGCACGTGGCGAGTTCTTCTTCATGGAGATGAACACCCGCCTGCAGGTGGAACACCCGGTCACCGAGGCCATCACCGGCCTGGACCTTGTTGCCTGGCAAATTCGCGTGGCCTGTGGCGAAGCCCTGCCGATCACACAGGAACAGGTGCCGCTGATCGGCCATGCCATCGAAGTGCGCCTGTATGCCGAAGACCCGGCCAACGATTTTTTACCCGCGACCGGTAAATTGGCGCTGTACCGTGAATCGGCGCCTGGCGAAGGCCGCCGGGTGGACAGCGGGGTTAGCGAAGGCGATGTGGTGTCGCCGTTCTACGACCCGATGCTGGGCAAGCTGATTGCCTGGGGTGAAAACCGCGAACAGGCACGCCTGCGCTTGCTGACCATGCTCGACGAGTTTGCCATTGGCGGGCTGAAGACCAACATCGCCTTCCTGCGCCGCATTCTCGCGCACCCTGCGTTCGCGGCGGCAGAGCTGGACACCGGCTTCATTCCCCGCCACCAGGATGTGCTGCTACCGGCGCCACGTGCGCTGCCTGCTGGCTTTTGGGAGGCGGCAGCCGAAGCCTGGCTGCAGGGCCAGGCGGGGCATCAGCGCGATGACGATTGCCATTCGCCTTGGAGCGGGCGTAACGGCCTGCGCTTGGGCCTGCCGGCACGCAGTAGCTTGCATCTGGTAAGCGCCGGACAAGATCAGGCAGTGGCCTTGGAACGTAGCGCTGCTTCTACCTGGCAGCTGCAAGGTGAGCAGTTGGTGCATGACCAGAACGGCGTGCGTCGCCAGCATCTGGCAACCCGTCGGGGTGGCACGCTGTACCTGCACTGGGATGGCGAAATGCATGCCATCGAAGCCTTCGACCCGATTGCCGAGGCCGAAGCCAGCCACAGCCATCAGGGTGGGCTGGGTGCGCCCATGAACGGCAGTATCGTGCGGGTGCTGGTCGAACCTGGGCAGGTGGTGGAAGCCGGTACTGCGCTGGTGGTACTGGAGGCCATGAAGATGGAGCACAGCATTCGTGCGCCGCATGCCGGCACGGTGAAGGCGCTGTTCTGCCTGGAGGGGGACATGGTCAGCGAAGGGACTGTGCTGGTCGAGCTGGGTGAGTGAGGCGGGGGCGCTTGGCTTGAGTTCTGGGGTGCCTTCGAGATCGAGCGCCGCCCGCGCGGCGCATCGCGAGCTGCGCTCGCTCCTACGTTTGTTTCGGGCCAGTCATTCCTGTGGGATCTGCGCGCGTATGCCTTGGCGCTTGGCGCGATATTGCGTCGGACAAACAAA
>NZ_JBICJS010000122.1:0-6905 GCF_043103305.1 Pseudomonas sp. YQ_5
TTTTTCTAACAGTCATTACAGCCCCTTCAACTTATCTGAGATGGTCACGCCTTCGGGGTTCATGCCTTTTATATGCTGCTCCCAATCACCCTTCGGAATCGGATTAGATGACAGACGAGGGTCATATACATAGCGGCCATCCGTATATACCTGATGGTAAAACTGCCCTGGTTCCTTCGCACCATTTTCAAAAAGGGTTAAGTTGCCGGACTGCTTCGGCCTAACCTCAATAACTTTCCCTTTACCACCCGCAGCATTAAACAGCTTGCTAGCAATTTCGGAGCAATCTGTACCACCACATGCCGTCATGTTTTTGATGTTTGGACTTTGCATCGCATCAACAACAGACTTGTTCGGTGGGAAGTCCGGGTTTCTGGATGTAGAGATCGGTGATGACCTTTAGCAGGCCATTGAGCTGCGTCACGCCCAAGCACTGACCAAGGTAAGGCTTGAGCAGGCGCTCGCGCTCCGTGCTAGAAAGGGCATCGGCCCCCTCCAGCTCAATGTCCTGGATCGGGAAGCAGCGGCTGTCGGCGGGCTTGGCCGAGGAGCCCGTATCGCTGCCTTTGCCGGGTAGTTCCTTGAGCTGTTCCAGACGCCGCTGCTGCTCTTCCAGCAGTCGGTTCTGACGGTCACGAATAAGGTCTTGGTCGCCTGGGGTGCTGAACGGCGCCGCACTGGCCACGTGGACACAGGTGACGAGCCAGGCACACAGCAGCCAGCCAAAGGCACGCTGAGCCACAGAGGGGAAAAACATGTTCGATCCTTCGAAAGCGAGACGGCAGTGCGAAAAAGCCGGTGACACTAAAGAGCTATCATCCTGGCGTCAAACAAACGGCGACATGCGGTACCTGTTTCGCCAGCAGGGCGCCTGAAAGCAGGGCGTTCAGGTACCGCGCGGTTTGGCCCTCGCGGTAGCCTCGGCCACCAGAGGGTCGTCCGGCCAGTAGTGCTTCGGATAACGCCCTTTCAGGTCTTTCTTCACCTCGGCATAGGTCGTGCGCCAGAAGTTGGCCAGGTCCTGGGTCACCTGCACCGGCCGACGTGCCGGTGACAGCAGGTGCAGCTTGACCTGCTGCCGGCCATTGGCGATGCGCGGGGTGTCGGCAAGGCCGAACAGTTCTTGCAGACGCACAGCGAGAATCGGCGGGGTTTCGCTGTAATCCAGGCGGATGTTCGAGCCGGATGGCACGGCCAGATGCGCCGGAGCCTGTTCTTCCAGGCGTTGCGGCAGCGGCCAGGGCAACAGGTTGCGCAGCATCGACGGCAAGTCCAGCGCAGCAAAGTGGCTGAGGCGCGACACTTTGCTCAGGTAAGGCTGTAACCAGTCTTCCAGGCTGGCCAGCAGGGCCTCGTCCCCAAGGTCAGGCCATTCACTGTGGCCATCCTTCTCCAGGTCGAGCTGCCGCAGCAGCGCCACACGTGCCTGCCACTGCCGTAGCTCTGGCGTCCAGGTCAGCAGGTTCAAACCTTTGCGCCGGACCAGGCCAAGCAGCGCCCGGGCCTTGGCTTCATCATCCAGCCCGGGCAGCGGTTCGCGGCTGAGGACCAGTTCGCCCACCTTGACCTGACGTTCGGCGCGCAGCACCTGCTCACGCTCGTCCCAATCCAGGATATCGACTCGCTCAACCTGCTCGGCCAGCACGCCCTCGAGCAACGCGGGATCGAATTCGGCTGCCAGATAGATCCGCTCCTCACGCTGCCCCTGGCGGCTACCCAGGTCAGCGATCACCAGCCATGGGCACTTCATCAAGGCATCGACTTCGGCAAACAGCGCCGCACGGCCGTTGGCGAGCCGATACTCCGCCCCGCCCGCCCGGCGCTGCTGGGCGACCCGGTCAGGGTAGGCCAGCGCCAGCAGGGCGCCCAGCCAACGAGGGTGGTCCGGGTCGGCGACCGGCGCACCGACCTTGCCACGCAACAGGCCACGGTATTGGCGGGCCAGTTGGCGAGCACGCTGCACCCCACCCTGGCCGCCACGCACAGCCTTGCTCTCACCGCTGACCAGCGCAAGCCGGCTGTGCAAGTCGGCACCACCGCCACGTTGAATGTCCCGCTCCCCCAGCAGTGCAGCCACATCGCATGCCATCTGTGCCAGGCCCAGGTACTGGCCACGCAGCAGCAAGTGCGCGATGCGTGGGTGAGCCGGCAGTTCGGCCATGGCCTGGCCATGTTCGCTGAGGTTATCGCGGCTGCCCGGCCTGAAGGCGCTGAGTCGCGCCAACAGGTCCTGTGCCTGGGCGAACGCTGCAGCAGGCGGCTGGTCCAGCCAGCGCAACTGCTCGGGGGTTACACCCCAGCGCGCCAGTTGCAGGGCCAGCCCGGCCAGATCGGCCTGCAGGATCTCGGCACTGCCATGGGCGGCCAGTTGGTCATGCTGGGCCTCGGACCAAAGGCGGTAGCACACGCCAGGCTCCAGACGGCCGGCACGCCCGGCGCGCTGGGTGGCACTGGCGCGGGAAATGCGCTGAGTATCCAGACGGGTCATGCCGCTGCCGGGGTCGAAGCGCGGCACCCGGGCCAGGCCGGCATCGATCACCACGCGTACACCATCGATGGTCAGGCTGGTCTCGGCGATGTTGGTGGCCAGCACCACCTTGCGCAGGCCCTTGGCCGGGGGGTCGATAGCGGCGCGCTGGGCATTGAGGTCGAGCTCGCCATGCAACGGGCACAGCAGAATCTCGGGGCGTGCCCCCAGAGCGTCCTGAAGGCTTTGGTGAACCCGCCGAATCTCGGCTTGCCCAGGCAGGAACACCAGCACGCTGCCGGCTTGGTCGGCCAGCGCATGCAGCACGCTGTCCACCACCCGTGGCTCGATGAACTCGCCTGGCTGGAACGGCCGCCCCCAGCGGATATCCACCGGATGCATGCGCCCTTCGCTGCTGACCACCGGGGCGTCGTCCAACAGCCGCGACAGGCGCTCACCTTCCAGCGTCGCCGACATCAACAGAATCTTCAGGGGCGGGTCGTCACGTAGCAGCTCGCGGCCGTTAAGGCTCAGCGCCAGCGCCAGGTCGGCATCCAGGCTGCGCTCGTGAAATTCGTCGAAGATCAGCAGGCCCACACCTTCCAACGCCGGGTCCGCTTGCAGGCGGCGTGTGAGGATGCCTTCGGTCACCACTTCGATACGGGTTTTCGGCCCGACCTTGCTGTCCAGGCGGATGCGGTAACCCACCGTTTCCCCAACCTGCTCGCCCAGCTCACTGGCCAGCCGTTCGGCTGCTGCCCGCGCTGCCAGGCGCCTTGGCTCGAGCATGAGGATGGTCTGCCCGGCCAGCCACGGTTCGTGCAGCAGCGCCAGCGGCACGCGGGTGGTCTTGCCAGCACCGGGCGGGGCTTCAAGCACCACTTCGTCACGGTTTTCCAGAGCCTGGCGCAGGGCGGGCAAGGCAGCATCAATGGGTAATGAAATCATGGTGGTCCTCGAACAGTGTCGCGAGTATAACGGCGAACCCAGCCTGCTCTATCATGGTCTTAGCATCAGGCGCAGGTGCTTCGCTTGCCCTGCTGATTACTTTTCGGAGATTTACATGCGTATCTCGACCCGCGTCATCGGTGGCGCCCTCATCGCCACCCTGCTGACCCAATTGACGGCCTGCGGCACCATTTTCTACCCGGACCGGCGCGGCCAGATCGGCGGCAAGATTGACCCTGTGGTTGCCGCCATGGATGCGATCGGCATCCTGTTCTATGTGATCCCAGGGCTGATTGCCTTCGGTATCGACTTTGCCACCGGCGCCATCTATTACCCGGGTGGCCGTACTGCTCAGGTTGACCCGGCCAAACTGCAAGAAGCCGTCAGCCCCGATGGCAAGGTCGACAACCTGAAGTTGCAGGCCATTCTGGAAAGCGAACTGGGCCAGCGCCTGCCGCTGAACGACCCAAGGCTGATCCAGCACCGCGGCAGCATCGAACAACTGGCCAGCCTGGGCCTGGTCCCGGCAGCCTGATCCACAAGGACACTGTCCACGGATGATCACTACCCCAGCCGAACACCAGCGCCTGCTGCGCCTGGCCACTCGCGCGTCACTGACGGTCGCCAGCATCCTGGTGCTGAGCAAGGCGCTGGCCTGGTGGCTGAGCGGGTCCGTGAGCCTGCTGGCAGGGTTGACCGACTCGGCACTGGACGCAGTGGCCTCGTTCCTCAACCTGCTGGCGGTACACTACGCCCTGCGTCCGGCCGACGACGATCACCGGTTCGGCCATGGCAAGGCCGAGGCCTTGGCCGGTATGGCTCAGGCGCTGTTCATCGGCGGCAGTGCGGTGCTGATCGGGGTGCAGGCGGTCGAGCGCCTTTACACCCCACAACCGCTGGGTGATACCTCCATCGGCATCGCGGTGATGCTGCTGTCGCTGGTGCTGACCGTCGCCCTGCTGGCACTGCAGCACAAAGTGGTCCGGCTCACCGGCTCTACTGCAGTACGGGCAGATTCCCTGCACTACCGCTCGGACTTGCTGCTCAACGGCAGCATTCTGCTGGCCCTGTTGCTGGCGCGCTTTGGCTGGCCGCAGCTGGATGCGCTGTTCGGCCTGGGCATCGCCTTTTACATCCTCTGGAGCGCGCTGCAAATTGCCCGCGAAAGTACGGCGATCCTGATGGACAAGGCGTTACCCGGCGATGTTGGCGAGGACATGGCCGCGCTGGTGCTGGCCGTTGCAGGCGTGAAAGGCGTGCATGACCTGCGCACGCGCGTCTCGGGCAACCAGTGGTTTGTGCAACTGCACCTGGAGCTGCCGGGGCACCTGCCGCTGCATGAGGCGCATGGCTTGTGCGTGGAGGCCTCGCGGGTGATCCGCCAGCGTTATCCACAGGCGGACGTGATGGTGCACGCCGACCCGGTATGAGGTAACCACCCATGCCCCACCGATTACGCAGGCCTTGCAGGAGCGTGTTCCGCGCAAGGTTCAGTTGATGCTGTAACCCCGACCACTGAAACAGGCACCCAGCGCCCGCCGATAGTTGTCGAGCACATTGGCCGCCGGTGCGTAAGTCGCCGTCGCCGGGTCGAAGCCCGACTGGCTCACAGCCCAGCGATGACACTGGTAGCGGTCCTGCTCCTGCTGTTCCTGCCCCTGGCCATACATCGGATAGGCCACCACGTCATACCCGCCATTTGCCGGGGCCACCGGCACGGGCGAAGGCACGCCGACCGGCGGGTTGACCACCACATATTCCTGGCTGTCTGCCAGGTACTGGTAATAGGTATCGGCCACCAGAAAGAACAGCGCGTCACCCAACCACACTTCCCGCGCATAAGGCGGCAGGTAATTGACCCGCACGCCGTACGGCGGGGTCACCACGATGTAATTGCCCCCGTGCGGGCGGTACCAGTAACCCCCGGAGTAGAAATAGTCAGCGCCCCGGTAGGGTACTTTCCAGTAGCGGTCAGAAAAATGGTCCACCCTGTGCCCTGGGCGATACTGCGGCCCAGGCCCCCAGCCATTGCCGTGGCCATCCGGACGCCCCTGCCAGTCGCCACCGGGCCGTTGCCCCGGGCCACCGGCTTGCCAGTGGTGATCATCACCGTGGCGGCGGGGAATGTCCTGGTAATACCCCTGGCGCGGCGGCTGGGTCTGGCGCACTTCGTCGCGCGAGTTGAGCGAGCGCCCCGACGGCCCCTCGCCAGGCCCTTCAGCCAAGGCCCCAAGGCTGATGCTCAAACCTAGCAAACCAACACCTGCCAACTGCCAGATGCGCGACGTCATGGTGTTCCTCTCGGTAGAAAAAACTGCAACCACCGCCAGTCTACCGCGCCCATGACACAGGCCAATTAAATTTCCGGCATGAAAAAAGGGAGGCCACAGGGCCTCCCTTCAGGAATTGTCGTCCGTGCTCGGCACTTGTGGCGCCGGCTCACCTCACACCGTCTTCTGGAGGGTGTGTAGCCCGGGGGCCTGCAGATCCTGTTGGATGGCTGGCCGCGACCGCCCGCCTAGGGCGCGTCGCCGTGGACTGATGTCCGGGCAGTGATTCTGGTGATAAAGATACCGGAGGGGTTGCGACAGAGGATTGCGAAGATTGCTCAGATAAATAGCACTTGCGCAATTTTTCACCCTGGATTGATAATTCGCAGCAATCCGAACAGAAAAGGCAAATGCCATGAGCAAACTTGACCGCTACGACCTGAGCATCCTCGCCGAATTGCAGCGCGATGCGCGCATTTCCAACCAGGAACTGGCCGAACGCATCGGCCTGTCGCCATCGCCATGCTCGCGTCGGGTCAAGCAATTGGAAGACGACGGCTACATCTCGCGCCAGGTGGCCCTGCTCGACCGCAAGAAGCTGGGCTTGAGCCTGACCGCCTATGTGTTGATAGGCATGGACCGCCACACCCCTGAGCGCTTTGAAACATTCGAGGCCGCCATCCGTAACCTGCCGCAGGTGCTCGAGTGCAGCCTGGTCACCGGCATGGATGCGGACTATCAGCTGAAAGTGGTGGTGCCGGACATGGACCACTACCAGAAACTGCTTCTAGGCAGCCTGACGCGTATCGAAGGCGTCACCAGCGTGCGTTCGAGCTTCGTGCTCAACCAGGTACTGGCCAGCACCGAGCTGCCATTGACCCACCTGCGTTAATTGCTTACCCAGCCGACGTATAATCGGACGCTCAACCCGCCTGGAGAACACCGATGGATCCCGCCGTATTCGAAGAATGGATGATGATTATCCTGGTCACCGTATTGATCGGTTTCATGGGCTTCATCGTCTGGGACCTGGCAAAAAAGTCCAAGGCGGGTAAGTTCGGGACGCTGATCCTGTTCTTCGTGCTGGGCCTGGGGGTGCTGGCCTTCATCATCAAAAGCGTGGTGGTGGGGTTTCTGGAAGGCGTATAAAACATTTCAGGGCCATTCGCGGGCACGCCCGCTCCCACAGGTTGGGCGCTGCCTTCAAGTACTGCACCGTC
>NZ_JBICJS010000012.1:0-85729 GCF_043103305.1 Pseudomonas sp. YQ_5
ACTGCCTGTAGAGATCTTAATCAAGGACCACCATGAACCACCGCACCGCCCTCGGCGCCCTGCACATTGGCGCGCTGTTCTTCGGTCTTACCGGCGTCTTCGGCAAACTGGCCGCCAGCGCCAGCCCGGCGATCATCGTCTTCGGTCGCGCTGCCTTCGCCGTACTCGCCCTGGCCCTGTTCGTCAGCCTGGCAGGCCGGGGCTGGCAACGCCTGAGCAGCCAGGACGCGCGCCGCCTGCTGCTCGGCGGCGTGCTGCTGGCCGGCCACTGGGTCAGCTTCTTCATCGCCGTCAAAGTGGGCGGCGTAGCCATCGCCACCCTCGGCTTCGCCAGCTTCCCGGCCTTTACGGTGATCCTCGAAAGCCTGCTGTTCCGCGAGCGTATCCGCCGTAACGAAGCCGTATTGGTCGTGCTGGTCAGCATCGGCCTGATACTGGTCACGCCGGCATTCGACCTGGCCAGCGAAGCCACCGGCGGCCTGCTTTGGGCGCTGCTCTCGGGCCTGCTGTTCTCGCTGCTGTCACTGACCAACCGGGCTGGCTCCGGCCGGTTGCCTGCGGTACAGGCAGCACTGTGGCAGAACCTGGTGGTAGGCCTGTGCCTGCTGCCGTTCGCCGCCCCCGGCCTGGCCAGCGTTGCGCCCCTGGACTGGCTGTGGATCGCCCTGCTCGGCATCTTCTGCACGGGTGTGGCGCACAGCCTGTTCGTCGCCAGCCTGGCGGTGATCAAGGCGCGCACCGCCGCCGTCGTGTTCGGCATGGAGCCGGTCTACGGCATTGCCGTGGCCTGGGCAGTTTTCGCCGAAACCCCCACCGTGCGCATGCTGCTGGGCGGCGCGCTGATCATCTTCGCCATCGTGCTGTCCAGCCGTCTGGCGGCCGAGCAACCGCCCAGGCAGCGACCACTCACCGAGGGCGCCTGATCAGCGGTCGTTGTGACCAAGGTCACGCTGCGGGTCGACCAGGTCGCGCACCCGCTGCTTCAGTACCTTCGCTTCGGGGAAACCACCGTCGGCCTTGCGCTCCCAGATCTGCACACCATTGCAGGTGATGCGGAAGATACCCCCCGTACCCGGCTCCAGCGCTACCCGGCCAAGGTCGTCGGCAAAGGTGCTGAGCAGTTCCTGAGCCAGCCAGGCAGCGCGCAACAGCCACTGGCACTGGGTGCAATAGGTGATTACGATTTCCGGCTTGTTGTCAGCCATGGTGAAACATCTCCAGGTGAGGGGCCGCTTATACTAGCGGTCTTTCGCCCACGGTTTGAGACTCACGATGCGCCGTTTGCTGTTCTGTTTTCTGCTCGCCCTTACCTCGCTTACGGCAATCGCTGCGGAACCCGCCAGGCCCAAGGTCGGCCTGGTGTTATCTGGCGGTGCAGCCCGTGGCCTGGCCCACATCGGCGTACTCAAGGCGCTGGAGGAACAGGGTGTGCGCATCGACGCCATCGCCGGCACCAGCATGGGCGCGGTGGTCGGCGGCCTGTACGCCTCGGGCTACAGTGTCGAAGAGCTGGAAAAACTCGCTACCACCCTTGACTGGCAACAGGCGCTCTCCGATGCACCGCCGCGCGAGGATGTGCCGTTCCGGCGCAAGCAGGATGACCGCGACTTTCTGGTCAAGCAGAAGCTCAGCTTTCGCGACGACGGCAGCCTGGGCCTGCCGCTGGGTGTGATCCAGGGCCAGAACCTGTCACTGCTGCTGGAAAGCAAACTGGCGCATACCGCCGACACCCGCGACTTCGACAAGCTGCCCATTCCCTTCCGCGCCGTGGCCACCGACATCGCCAGTGGCGAAAAAGTCGTATTCCGCCGTGGTCACCTGCCCCAGGTAATCCGCGCCAGCATGTCGATCCCCGCCGTGTTCGCCCCGGTCGAACTGGACAGCCGCCTGCTGGTGGACGGCGGTATGGTCGACAACATTCCGGTGGATGTGGCCCGCGAAATGGGCGTGGACCTGGCCATCGTGGTCGACATCGGCACCCCGCTGCGCGATCGCAAACAATTACTGACGGTGGTCGACGTGCTGAATCAGTCGATCACTTTGATGACCCGCCGCAACTCCGAAGAACAACTGGCCAGCCTGCACCGCGACGACATTCTCATCCAGCCATCGCTGACTGCCTTCGGCGTGACAGATTTCGGCCGTGCCCGCGACATGATCGACGCCGGTTACCGCGCCACTCGCCTGCTTGACCCACGCCTGGCCGCCCTGCGCCAGCTCGAGGGCGACGCAAGCCTGGCCGTGGCCCGCTCGCCGCGCCAGCGCACGCCGGTAATTACCGCAATCCGGATCGAAAACGACTCCAAGGTCAGTGATGATGTGATCCGCTCGTACATCCGCCAGCCGATCGACGCACCGCTGGAACTGGACCGCCTGCAGACCGACATGGGTACGCTGTATGGCCTGGACTACTTCGACAGGGTGCAGTACCGCGTGGTGCACAAGGGCAACGACAACACCCTGGTGATCAACGCCCGCGGACGACGCGGCGGCACCGACTACCTGCGCCTGGGCCTGAACCTGTCCGATGACCTGCGTGGCGACAGCGCTTTCAACCTGGGCGCCAGCTACCGGGTCAACGGCATCAACAGCCTTGGCGCCGAATGGCTTACCCGCGGCCAGATCGGCGATAAGCAAGAGCTGTACAGTGAGTTCTACCAACCCCTGGATGTGGGCTCACGCTACTTCATCGCGCCGTACCTGGACCTGGGCTCGCAGAACATCGAAGCGACCCTGGACAACGACCCCGTCGCCGAGTATCGCCTGGAGCGCTACGGCTTTGGCCTGAATGTAGGCCGGCAGATCGGCAACAGCGGTGAAGTGCGCCTGGGCGCGGGCAAGGCCTGGGGCGAAGCCGAAGTGCGCATCGGCGACCAGGACTTGCCCAAAGTCAGTTTCAACGAAGGTTTCTACGAACTGAAGTACTCGTTCGACACCCTCGATAACGTGTATTTCCCGCACCATGGCGAGGACATCGGCCTGACCTTGCGCAAATACGACAAGTCGCTGGACTCCGACCAGGATTACCGGCAGTGGCTGTTTAACCTGGACAAGGCCATCAGCATCGGGCCGAACACGTTCGTGCTGGGTGGGGGCTACGGGCGCACGCTGGACGATACCGAAGTGGTGACGTCGAGCTTTGTGATAGGCGGGGCGCGACAGCTGTCAGGCTTCCGCCAGGACTCGGTATCGGGGCAGAACGTAAGCCTGTTGCGCATGGTCTATTACCGCCGGCTGACGCCGCGGGCCTATGTGCCGCTGGACTTCCCGTTATACATTGGCGGTTCGCTGGAGCGTGGGCGGGCATGGAACAACGACAACGAGTTCGACAGTGGGTACATCAATGCGGCGAGCATCTTCCTGGGGCTGGAGACGCCTCTAGGGCCGCTGAATTTCAGCTATGGCGCCAACACTGCACATGAACAAGCGGTGTACCTGAACCTTGGGCACACCTTCTGAGGCTTGGGCTTGCACTGCACCTGAATTGATGGGTGAGCTCAGGACTTTTCGAGGTTGGCCAGGATCTTGGCATGCACGCGCATACATATCTGCAAGTCGGCCTCGTCCACGCCGGTAAACAGCTCTACCCGCAGCTGGTTGGCAATGGTCTCGATCTGATCGATCAACGGCTTGGCCGGCGGGCACAGCACAATCTTCTTCGCCCGCCGATCCTCCAGTACCGCCTGCCGCCGCACCAGCCCTTGCGCTTCCAGGCTGTCAAGCAGACGCGCCAGGGTCGGGCCTTCGACGCCTACGCTCTGGGCCAGCTCACGCTGGGTCGGGGCTTCTTCGAAGCGGGCCAGGTGCAGCAACACCAGCCAGCGCGCCTGGGACAGGTTGAGCCCGGCCAGGCGGCGGTCCAGCTCGGCACGCCAACCTCGGGACATCTGGGCCAGTTGCATGCCAAAGCGGTGTTGGTTGTCGTTCAGGGGCATAAGGAACTCATTGAGTAGATCTAATTATTAGGCAGCTAACCATGCCCTGCCCCATGAGGCAAGGCTCGGCCTGGTCTACGCGTTCGATAATCGTCAAAAAGCATGACAAAGGTCAGCAGATGGCGCTTCCGCCTTCGATCCTGCCGGTGTTTACAATTCGAATTCCGCCGCCAGTGCTGCCCGCACGCAATAGAGTACGCCCTCCGGTACCCGCGCCCCGAACTGGGGGGCTATGGCCGACACCGGTGGCAGTTCACCCTCACCATCAAGAAAGGCGTCCTGTACCTCCAGCATCAGGTCTTCCGGCAGGTCGATGGCCTGATCAAGACTCAGCTCCTGGCGCCCCAGCGCCTCGGCCAGCAGGCTATACACGTTCTTCTCGCTGCAGTTGAGCTGCCCGGCGATCTGCGCCGGGGTCATGCCGGCACGGGCCAGGCTGACCAGTTCGTGGCGCAGGTCGAGCACCACTTTCGGTGCCTCGTCGGTGCCACCACTGTTGTTCAGCACTTCGAGGAACGCCTGGCCGTAGCGCTCCAGCTTGCGCGCCCCCACACCGCTGACCTGGGCCATGTCGCTGAGGCTGACCGGCTGGCTGCGCAGCATCTCCAGCAGTGTCGAGTCGGGGAAGATGACGTAGGGTGGCACACTGTGTTCTTCGGCCAGCTTGCGACGCAGGGTACGCAGCGCTTCCCACAGATCGCGCTCTTCGGCACGCACCAGCTGGCTGGCCGGGCTGCCGCCACCGGACGACGAGGTTTTGGCTGTGGTCTGGGGTTTGAGATCACGGCGCAGTTGCAAGGTCACCTCGCCGCGCAGCAGCGGCCGGCAGCTGTCGGACAGGCGCAGGCCGCCGTAGCCTTCGAGGTCGATATCGACCAGCCCGCGCGCCACCAGCTGCCGGAACAGCGAGCGCCACTCGACCTCGGCCAGACCTTTGCCAACACCAAATACCGACAACTTCTCGTGGCCGAAATTGCGCACCTTCTCAGTGTCCTTGCCTAACAGCACATCGACCAGGTGGCCAACACCATAACGCTGGCCGGTGCGGAACACCGCCGACAGCGCCTGGCGGGCCGGCTCGGTAGCGTCCCAGGTCTGGATGTTGTCGACACAGTTGTCGCAATGCCCGCACGGTTGTTCGAGGGTCTCGTCGAAGTAGGCCAGCAGCGACTGGCGGCGGCAGCGGGTTTCTTCGCACAGCGCCAGCATGGCATCCAGCTTGTGCTGCTCTATACGTTTGTGGCGCTCGTCGCCTTCGGAGTTCTGCAGCATCTGCTTGAGCATCACCATGTCCTGCAGCCCGTAGGCCATCCAGGCATCGGAGGGCAGGCCGTCACGGCCGGCACGGCCGGTTTCCTGGTAGTAGGCCTCAAGCGATTTGGGCAGGTCGAGGTGGGCAACGAAGCGCACGTTGGGCTTGTCGATACCCATGCCGAAAGCAATGGTAGCAACCATGATCAGCCCTTCCTCGTTCAGGAAGCGATGCTGGTTGGCCGCCCGCGTCTCGGCGGCCAGGCCGGCGTGGTAAGGCAGCGCTGGGAAACCCTGACTACAGAGGAAGGCGGCGGTTTCGTCGACCTTCTTGCGCGACAGGCAGTAGACGATGCCAGCGTTGCCACGGCGCTCGCCGAGAAAGGCCATCAATTGCTTGCGCGGTGCCTCCTTGGGCACGATGCGGTAGAAGATGTTGGGCCGGTCGAAACTCGACAGGAAGCGCTCGGCGCCTTGCAGGTGCAGGCGCTGGACAATCTCCTCGCGGGTCCGCATGTCGGCGGTAGCGGTAAGCGCAATGCGCGGAACATGCGGGAACAGTTCGGCCAGCTGGCCCAGCTGCAGGTACTCTGGGCGGAAATCGTGACCCCATTGCGATACGCAGTGGGCCTCGTCAATGGCGAACAGCGAGATATCCAGATCGCGCAGGAAGTCGAGCATGCGCGGCTGCACCAGGCGTTCCGGTGCCAGATACAGCATCTTGACTTCACCACGGCGCAGGCGCCCGGCCAGTTCACGCTGCTGCTCCGCCGTCAGGGTAGAGTTCAGGGCGGCCGCAGACACACCCAGCTCGTCAAGGGTGGCGACCTGGTCGTCCATCAGCGCGATCAGTGGCGATACCACCACCGTCAGGCCCGGGCGCAGCAGCCCCGGCACTTGGAAACACAGCGATTTGCCGCCACCGGTGGGCATCAGCACCAAGGCATCGCCGCCATTGGCCACGCATTCGATGATCGCTGCCTGGCGCCCACGGAAACTGTCGTAGCCGAAGATGTCCTTGAGAACGCGCTGAGCCTGTTCGAGCATGTGCAACTCCAAATCGCCGTACCATCCTGGATAAAGGCTGGACGAAAAACCCGCCCCGCACACGCCAAATGCGTAAGCGGTTTTTGCCAGGCAGCCGGCAAAACCTGCCCCTGGATGAAAAATCGCGGAGTATACCGCAGCACAGCGATGCACAGGCACCATGGCGATAGACGTTCCCTTTGCCCCGCTGCCGCTGCAAGGTGCTAGAATTCGTTATCGTTTATTCCCCAAGGTAGCCCTGTAATGTCCTTCGCCGAGCAACTGACCCGCCTGCAAGCCTTCCTCGACGCCGACGAGCTGCACGAAGAAGCGCTGGACTATGTCGCCGCACACGGCTACCTCACCGCACTTTCGATCAACGCCGAGGACGTGCCCGAGCGCGAGTGGATCGACGCCCTGTTCGCCGAAGAGCCGCACTACGCCAGCGAAGCCCAGCGCACCGAGATCGAGGCCACCCTGGTAGCGCTCAAGGCGCACATTGCCCGCCAGTTGGCCAGCGACGAAGAATTCGACCTGCCATGCGACCTCGACCTGACCGATGAGCCGGACGATTCAGACCTGCGCGGCTGGTGCATCGGCTTCATGGAAGGCGTGTTCCTGCGGGAAGAGGCGTGGTTCGAAAACGCCGAAGAAGAAGTCAGCGAGATGCTGCTGCCGATCATGGTGGGTTCGGGCTTGTTCGACGAGCAACCAGAGTTCGCCGACATCGCCAGCAACGCCAACCTGCAGGATGACATGATCGTGCAGATCCCCGAAGCACTGAGCGCTCTATTCCTGCTGCTGCACGCCCCTGACGAAAAACCAGCGCTGCTCAAGCCACGCCACCACTGAGCAACCTGTGCGCTACCTGCTGCTGGCTACCGGCTGGCTCAGCGTCGCGCTGGGGGTGCTGGGGATATTCCTGCCGGTATTGCCCACCACCCCCTTCCTGCTTTTGGCGGCGGCCTGCTTTGCCCGCAGCTCGCCGCGCTTTCACCATTGGCTGGTCCATCATCCCAAGCTGGGGCCATGGATCCGTGACTACCTCAGTGGTGAAGGCATCCCCCTCAAGGGCAAGGTCTACGCCATCGGCCTGATGTGGGCCAGCATTGGCCTGTCGTGCTACCTGGTCCCGCTATTCTGGGCACGTACCTTCATGCTGACCAGTGCCGTACTGGTCACCCTGTACATTCTCAGCCTGAAAACGCTGCACAGGCCAAAGTGACAATATTTTGTCGCCAAATATCGCTTTCGCCTAATGGGCGCCCTCTTTATCTGAATTAGTTCTGGAACCGCGCACAACCCTTGTGCTCATTGGCTTTCATAGCATTCAGCACCGTCATTCCCTGCCCCTTAAAGCAAAATTATTAGACAATAAAAGTCTTATATGTCAATTTGATATGAATAAATCTTCTTATCTATCGCGTTGAATGTACTTAGCTGTGTTGTTAAAAACCTGCAACACTATATGCGATAAGTTTATCGTCATTTTTTTGGCGAGCAGCAGGATCAATTCCAGGATCAGGGAGATGTACCATGCGCGTTTTGAACCCCATCACCAGTGCTTTACTGTTGGCCCTGGCGAGTGCCAACGTACAGGCGATGTCGATTACCGAGGCTGTCCAAAGCGCCGTGGACTACCACCCACAAGTCAGCTCCAACCGTAACAGCAAGCTGTCGGCCGATGAAGACGTGAAGTTCGCGCGTGGTGGCTACTACCCTTCCGTGGACCTGGTTGCCGGTTACGGCCGCCAGCGCTCGGACAACGCCACTACCCGTGCAGCGGGTAATCACAACAAGGAAACCCTCAACTACACCCAGTCCGAGCTGCGCCTGCGGCAGATGATCTTCGACGGCTTCAACACCGCGAATGAAGTGGGCCGCACCGAGGCGGTCTCTACCTCCCGCGCCTATTACACCCAGGCCGTCGCCCAGGATGTCGCCCTGCGTGCAGTCGAGGTCTACCTGGAAGTGCTAAAACGCCGTGAACTGGTGACCTTGGCCAAGAACAACCTGCAAGCTCACCTGCGCGTCAACGACCAGATTGGCCTGCGCAACGAGCGCGGCGTCGGCAGCACCGCCGACCTCGACCAGTCCCGCGCCCGTCGCGCCCTGGCAGAAAACAACCTGGACACCGCCGAAGTCGACCTGGCCGATGCCGAGGCCAACTTCTTCAGTGTGATCGGCCGTGCCCCGGACGAGCTGGAAAGCCCGCAGACCATCAAGGGCGAGGTGCCAGGCACCCTCGAAGAAGCCCGCGATGGCATGCGTCAGAACAACCCGTATATCAAGTCTGCCCAGGCTGACGTCAACGCCGCCGAGAAGCAGTACGAAGTGGGCAAGTCGACCTTCTACCCACGCTTCGACGCCATTCTGGCAACTGGTGCCAACAACAACACCGGCGGCGAAAAAGGCCACAACAACAACGACTGGCAAGCTGGCGTGGAGATGAACTACAACCTGTTCCGCGGCGGCAGCGACAAGGCTCGCCTGCAGTCCGACGCGCACAAGATCAACCAGGCACTGGACATTCGCAACAACGCCCTGCGGGAGTTGACCGAGAACCTGAGCCTGGCGTGGAACGCCATGAACAACGCCAGCAAGCAGCTGCCAACCGCGCGTGAATACGCCGAGACCACCAAGCGTGTGCGTGCGGCCTACCAGGACCAGTTCGGCCTGGGCCAGCGCACCCTGCTGGACGTACTCGACAGTGAAAACGAGCTGTACAACGCCGACCGCCGCTACACCGAGGTGCGTTATACCGAAGAGTTCTCACGCTACCGCGTACTGGCGACCATGGGTGAATTGCTGAGCAAACAGCATATTTCGCTGCCGCCAGAGGCGCTGGCGACTACCGAAGTACGCACCGAGGCGCGTCTGCCTGAGATGCGTTGAGCGGGTTTGAGATAGCGGGGCCGCTTTGTGCTGCGAATGGGCTGCAAAGCAGCCCCAACCCTCACTCGCGGCCATGATTACGCTGAAACGTCTCTACCCCCATGGCCCTGATCTGCCCCTCGATCAACGCCTCGAACGGCGCCAGCAGTGCGTCAAAGCAGGCCGGTTGCTCCAACGTGTTCAACGCCCCGACCACCGCCTCGATCGTCGACACTGCACCCGCCTCCGGCGCTTTGCGCAACCGATAGCGCGAAGCCACCACCTGCCCCAGCGTCACCCGTGGCAGCCCCCCCAGCAACGGGTTCAGGTACAGCAGCTTGCGCGCCTTGCGCCAGGTGCCGTCGGGTACGATCAGCAACAAAGGTTTGTCGCCCGCCTCGCCATACGCTGTCAGCTCCTGCGCGTCATCGCCCGGGAACAGCAGCACCGGGTGGTATCCGGGGGTGGCGAGCAGGTCATGCAGGTCATCGAATACCTCCCCAATCCGCAGCTCGGCATTGTTCAGGCCAAGGGCAGCCAGGCGCGCCGTGTTCAGGGCGTGGGCAGTTTCACTGGGGTGCTGCAGCAGGACCACACGGGTACGGCTATCGAGCGCGGGAATCAATGGGCATAGGCAATGGTCGAGCGGGCGCTGGCAGCGCTCGCAGCGGGGTCTGGGCATGGCGGTCTCCTTGGCGGGGACAGTTTGCCACATAACCGGGGCCCGCTTTGCGGGCCCCGTGATTTCAGCGGTTGAACCTTTCAGCCAGGCTGTGCAGGTACTCCGCCATGCGCTCGAGGTCCTGGCTGATTTCCGCGCCTTGCCTGGCTTGCCCGGCACTCTGGTCGCACAGTTGGGCAATCCTCACGATCTGCTGGTTGATGTCTTCTGCCACATGGGTCTGCTGCTCCGATGCCGTCGCCATCTGCTGGCTCATGCCGGTGATGCGGCTGACCGCCTGGGCAATCCCGCTCAGCGCCGCCTGCACCGCCTCGACACTGTGCACACTGTCCCGGGAAATCTGCTCACCCCGGCTGGCAGTGCTCACCGCTCGCTCCGCCCCGGCCCTCAATGAAGCAATGATATGGTGGATCTCTTCGGTCGACGCACGGGTACGCTGCGCCAACGACCGCACCTCATCAGCCACTACGGCGAACCCACGCCCTTGCTCACCGGCGCGCGCCGCTTCAATGGCGGCGTTGAGCGCCAGCAGGTTGGTCTGCTCGGCAATCGAAGTGATCACGTCGACCACACTACCAATCGACTGGGTCTGCTCGGCCAAGGCGTTGACCGCCTGACCAATGTCATTGACTGCATCGCTCATGCTGCCCATGGCCTGCAGGCTCTTCAGGGCCAGCTCGCTGCCCTGCTGCGCCAGCTGGTCGGCATCACCTGCCGCGTGTGCCGTGCTTTGCACGTTGTGGGTAACCTGCTGGATGGTTGCCGCCATCTGTGCGATAGCCGTGGCGGACTGGTCGGTCTCGCTGCGCTGCCGGTCGAGCATCTGCGCCTGGGCATCGGACAGGTCGGAAGATTGCGCCGCCCGCGACTTTACCCCGACCCCGGCATCCACCAGCCGGGTCAGGGCCGTTTGCAGGCGGGCTTCCTCGCTGATGATGGCCAGGTCGAGCTGGCCCTGCAGGCCCGGGTTGTCGCTGTAGGTCAGCGCCACCAACGGACTGGTAAAGGCCTTGGGATGCTCAGCCAACGTGCGGCGAATGGCCTGGTTCTGCCGGTGCTCGACCCAGTACCACGCCAGCAGCAGACTTGCCATCAGCACCGCGAGCGCGGCATAGGGTGGCAGCCAAAGGTAACCCGCCGCCGACAGCAGGCCGGCGCCGATCAGCGGCCAGCCATGGCCCAGGCCGTGCCCCAGGCGGGCAGCCCAAGGCACTGGGCCGCGGCCATCGCGCAAGCGCGCATACAGTGCCTCGGCGCGGCGGATCTGCTCGCGCGTGGGCACCGAGCGCACCGACTCGTAGCCACTGATCCGGCCCTGTTCGTATATCGCCGTGACGTAGGCGCTTACCCAGTAGTAATCGCCGTTCTTCGCCCGGTTCTTGACTATGCCCATCCAGGGTTTGCCCTGTTTGATGGTTTCCCACATGTGGCCAAACACTGCCGGCGGCATGTCCGGGTGGCGCACCAGGTTGTGCGGTTGGCCGACCAGCTCGTCGTAGGTAAAGCCGCTGATCGCCACAAAGGCGTCGTTGCAGTAGGTGATTCGGCTGTCGAGGTCAGTCGTGGAAATAAGGCGTTGATCGCCGGGGAAGGTTCTTTCGTGCTCAGTGACGGGCAAATTCATGCGCATCTTGGGCGATCCTTGCAGGATGAAATGAGGGGAAATCATCAGCGCAAGTTGATATGTAGCAGAGCGCTATCAGGTTAGCGGCCGGCGTTTGCCAGAATTTAACCCCCTCCCGACGGAATGCATGAATGCGTCGCATCTCAGCCCACGTTGAGCTGGCTTTTCAGCAGGTCACGGAAGGTCTGGATCAACGGTTCACGGCTGCGACCGCGACGAATGATCAGCGAGAACGGGGCCTGGTAACCAAAGGTCGACGGCGACAGCACGCGCAAATCACCTTTGTCGACCCAGGCCTGGGCGTAGTGCTCGGGCAGGTAGCCGATGTAGGCCCCGGAAAGGATCAGGATCAGCTGCGCCTCCATGCTTTCAACCGTCGCTGCACTGTGCTTGAAGCCATGCCGGGCCAGTTCGGCCTGGCTCCAGTAACCACGCCCGACCATGCGCTGCTGGGTCACCACCTGCTCGGGGATGCGCCGCTCGGCATACAACGGGTGGCGGCTGCTGCAGTACAGCCAGTGCTGTTCGCGGTACAACGGCTGGTAGAGCAAGCCGCTCATCCGCGAAGAAAACGCGCCGATGGCCAGGTCCAGGCGGTTGTCCTGCACACCCAGTTGCAGCTCGTAGGGGCTGGACACCGACAGGTGCAGGTGCACCGCTGGGTGCTCCTGGCTGTAGGCACCGATGGCTTCGGCCAGCGGCAAGGCGCGGTCACCGACAGTGGAGTCGATCACCCCAAGGTTGAGGGTGCCACGCAATTCACCCTTGAGGGCGGCGGCATACTGCTCGAAACCGTCCAGCTCGGCCAGCAGGCGCAGGGTTTCCTGATGGAACAGCTCGCCCTTGCTGGTAAGGCTGAAGCCGCCCCGACCACGGTGGCACAGCACGATACCCAAAGCGCCCTCCAGCTGGCTCATGTAGGTACTGATGGCCGAGGTCGACAGGTTCAGCTCGCGCTGGGCGTTGGCAAAGCCCTGGTGGCGCACCACGCTGATGAAGATGCGCAGCAGTTTTAGGTCGGGCAAGGTCGAGGCCATGGTGCAACGGTTCCACAAGGGTATGTGCGCGCAGTCTAACTGCTCCACACGCCTTTAGTTCAGAAAATCCTGAACTAAGTATTTGTCGGTAGCGATTCTTCCTGGGCACTACCTTGAGCAGACTTGGCCGAAATGTCCCTGCCCGCCGGCAAACCACACATGAATGGCGCGCGGCGGCACAGGTTCGAACAAACACAACAATCGACCGACTGATGAGGCCCACCGTGGACAAGACTCTCCACCAACCACTGGGCGGCAACGAAATGCCGCGTTTCGGCGGCATCGCCACCATGCTCCGCCTCCCCCACCTGCAAAGCGCCGCAGGCCTGGATGCTGCCTTCATCGGCGTACCACTGGATATCGGTACCTCGCTACGCTCCGGCACCCGCTTCGGCCCACGGCAGATCCGCGCCGAATCGGTGATGATCCGCCCGTACAACATGGCTACCGGTGCCGCCCCGTTCGACTCGCTGTCGGTCGCCGATATCGGCGATGTGGCAATCAACACCTTCAATCTGCTGGACGCCGTGCGCATCATCGAAGAAGCGTATGACGAGATCGTCGAGCACAACGTCATTCCCATGACCCTGGGGGGCGATCACACCATCACCCTGCCGATCCTGCGTGCGCTGCACAAAAAACACGGCAAGATCGGTCTGGTGCACATCGATGCCCACGCCGACGTCAACGACCACATGTTCGGCGAGAAAATCGCCCACGGCACCACCTTCCGCCGCGCCGTGGAAGAAGGCCTGCTGGACTGTGAGCGCGTGGTGCAGATCGGCCTGCGCGCCCAGGGCTACACCGCCGATGACTTCAACTGGAGCCGTCGCCAGGGCTTCCGCGTGGTCCAGGCCGAAGAGTGCTGGCACAAGTCGCTGGAGCCCCTGATGGCCGAAGTGCGGGAAAAAGTCGGCGGTGGCCCGGTTTACCTGTCTTTCGACATCGATGGCATCGACCCGGCCTGGGCGCCCGGTACCGGAACCCCGGAAATCGGCGGCTTGACCACCATCCAGGCGATGGAGATCATTCGCGGCTGCCACGGCCTGGACCTGATCGGCTGTGACCTTGTCGAAGTCTCCCCGCCTTACGACACCACCGGCAACACCTCGCTGCTCGGTGCCAACCTGCTGTTCGAGATGCTCTGCGTGCTACCTGGCGTGGTGCGTCGCTAATACCGCTCTACCCCGGCAGGAGCCATGAGGGAGGGCCACTGAGGCCCGCCAACACAAGAAAAGACCGCCGGGCGCCGTGCAAACGCCCGCGCGGTCGATCTCGCCATAATAAAGATAATCGGGAGACCCCCAATGGCCTTGGACATCATTGTTGTAATGATCTACACCGCTGGCATGCTAGGGCTTGGCTGGTATGGCATGCGACGCGCGAAAACCCATGAAGACTACTTGGTAGCCGGGCGCAATCTCGGCCCGGTGCTGTACATGGGCACCATGGCCACCACCGTACTCGGTGGCGCCTCCACCGTCGGCACCGTGCGCCTGGGCTACGTCCACGGCATTTCCGGCTTCTGGCTGTGCGCCGCCCTGGGTATGGGCATCATCGCCATCAACCTGTTCCTCGCCAAACCGCTGCTGCGCCTGCGCATCTTCACCGTGACCCAGGTGCTGGAGCAACGCTACAACCCCACCGCACGCCAGGCGAGCGCCGTCATCATGCTGGCTTACGCGCTGATGATCGGGGTCACCTCGACCCTGGCCATGGCCACCGTCCTGCAGGTGCTGCTGGACCTGCCGTTCTGGGCTTCTCTGATGCTCGGCGGCGGCGTGGTAGTGCTGTACTCGACCATCGGTGGCATGTGGTCGCTGACCCTGACCGATATCGTCCAGTTCGTGATCAAGACCGTCGGCCTGATGTTCATCCTGCTGCCAGTGTGCCTGTACAAGGCCGGTGGCTGGGACACCCTGGTGGCCAAATTGCCAGCGGCCAGCTTCCAGCTGACTACCATTGGCTGGGACACCATCATCACTTACTTCCTGATCTACTTCTTCGGCATCCTCATCGGCCAGGACATCTGGCAACGGGTGTTCACCGCCCGTGACGAAAAGGTCTGTCAGCGTGCCGGTACCACCGCTGGTGTGTACTGCGTGCTGTATGGCCTGGCCTGTGCTGCGATCGGCATGGCTGCGCACGTGCTGATGCCCGACCTGGCCAACCCGAACAACGCCTTTGCCGAGATGATCAAGACCACCCTGCCCGATGGCATCCGTGGCCTGCTGATGGCCGCGGCCCTGGCGGCGATGATGTCCACCGCCAGTGCCGGCCTGCTGGCTGCCTCGACCACCGTGACCGAAGACCTGCTGCCCAAGCTGCGTGGCGGCAAGCAGTCGAGCCTGGGTACCAGCCGTCTGTTCACCCTGCTCACTGGCCTGGTGGTGCTGGGCATCGCGCTGGTGGTAAATGATGTGATCAACGCCCTGACCCTGGCTTATAACCTGCTGGTCGGCGGCATGCTGATCCCGCTGATCGGGGCGATCTTCTGGAAGCGTGCGACCACCGCAGGCGCGATTGCCAGCATGTCGCTGGGCTTTGCCACCGCCCTGCTGTTCATGTTCCTGGACGGGCTGGAGGCCAATACGCCGATCTACTACAGCCTGGCGGTAGGGCTGGTTAGCTTTGTAGTGGTGAGCCTGGTGTCGCGCAAGTCGGTGGCGGCGGTGAAGCTGGCCTGACCGTTGTACCGGCCCTTTCGCTTGTAGGAGCGGGCTTGCCCGCGAGAGGGCCAGTACAGGCAATAGACAATCAACAGGCACAAAAAGGCCGCTGCACACACTCGGGTGCAGCGGCCTCTGTCGTTAATCAGCGACGACGCGATTGACGTTTGCGCTGCTCTTCATCAGTCGGGATCGGCACCGGCTGCAAGGGTGGTGGAATCAGCCCCAAGGCGACGGCCAGGTCGTGGAGCCAGTTTGACAGTGGTTTATTCATAATGCCCCCTTGACGGGTCAGCCTCACGGCAAATCAATCCTGCGATGTTTCATACAGATCATAGCCCGATGTCCTGTATTACGCATTCCTCTGTTCCTACAGATAAGGGCCATTTTGACGCGGATCAAGCCGTGGCGGTGCATTCCGACGACTGGTTAATCGTTTCGCTTTGTTGCAGGTCGATCCATGCCTGCAGATTAGCCCCGCGCATGCCCTGGCGCCACATCAGCCAGGTGACCGCCTGATCGAAAGGAGCCTGCAGCGGGTGCACCCTCACCCGGTCACGGCCAGGCAGGCTGTCGAGCATCGACTGGGCCATCATCGCCACACCCGCCCCCGCGATCACACAGGCCAACATGCTTTGATATGACTCGATCTCCATCACCCGCCCCATCGGCGTATGGGCATGGGCATACCAGGCCTCCAGGCGCATGCGGTACGAGCAGCCCTGGCGGAAGGTGAACACCGCCTTGCCCGCCACGTCCTTGGCGGTGCGTACCGCCAGGTGCTCGGGGCTGGTGATCAGTACCAGTTGCTCATCGCACAGCGGCACGCCATCAAGCCCGGCAAGGCTCGGTGGCCCGTCCACAAGAGCAGCATCCAGGGTGTGGTTGAGCAGCCCCTCAAGCAACTCGCCGCTGGGTGCTGCACGCACTTGCAGGTTCACCTGCGGGTAAGCCTGGTGATAGCGCGCCAGCAACCCCGGCAGGTGGGTCGCCGCCGTGCTGTACATGGTCCCCAGTACGAAGTCACCAGCCGGCTGACCGCCACGCACGGCGGCCAGCGCTTCGTCGCGCAAGGCTGACATGCGGTTGGCATAGTCCAGCAGCACCTTGCCTGCTGGCGACAACTGAAGGCGCTGGCGTTCGCGCAGGAACAGTTCGACGCCCAACTGCTCCTCGAGCTGGCGCAGGCGCGTGGAGAGGTTTGATGGCACCCGGTGCAGACGCTCTGCGGCGCGGGTAACCGAGCCTTCCTCGGCCACGGCCTGAAAGATGCGCAGCTGGCTGAACTCCATAGCATTCTCCAAAACAGAATAACTTGATCATCATTATTCAATTTTATTGAAAAGCAAACCGTCCTAACCTGCCATCCATCGCTTATATCCGCGCAGGAGACCTGTCATGTCGCCATTCATTCAACTGCTCGCCAGCGCCGTGGCGCTGATGATGGCCATGGGCATCGGCCGTTTCGCCCTCACCCCGCAACTGCCGCAACTGATTGCCGAAGGTCAGTTCGACCTGACAGTCGCCGGGCTGGTCGCGGCGGCCAATTACCTTGGCTACTTCGTGGGTGCGGTGGACGCCATGTTCGCCCGCTCGCCAGGCCAGGTACGCCTGCGCCTGCATGGGGGGCTGTGGCTGTGTGTGCTGCTGACCCTGGCCTCATGGGCTGCCGACGGCTTCTGGGGCCACCTGCTGCTGCGCTTTGGCACCGGCGTAGCCAGCGCCTGGGTGCTGGTGATGATCACCAGCCTCAGCCAGCAAGTAGCCAATGCCCACAACCGCCAACGCCTGGGAGCGCTGGTATTCGCCGGGCCTGGCCTGGGTATTGCCGTGACCGGGCTACTGGCACTGGCCGCACATGTACAGGGGCTGGACTCGGCAGCGCTGTGGCTGATCTATGCCGTGGCTGCCCTGGTGATGCTGCTGGCCGTGCGGCCGTGGTTGCCACGGGCATTACAAGCGGCACCGGCTCAGTTGCCAGTACGACAAGGCCCGACGCGCAGTGTCGGCACTGGCCGCCTGGGGTTGGTGTATGGCCTGTATGGCATGGGCTACATCCTGCCGGCCACCTTTCTGTCACAGATGGCCAATCAGCAGTTTCGCGGGCAGTGGCTGGCTGACCTGTTCTGGCCGGCGTTTGGCCTGGCGGCGGCGCTGGGCGTCTTGCTGGTGAGCGTGCGCCGTGGTGGCCACACTTCAGCCTGGCTGACTGCCACCCTGTGGCTGCAAGGGCTGGGTGTGCTGGCCTGCCTGATGGGTGGAGGGATCGGGCTGGCGCTGGGTGTTGCGCTGTGTGGCGGGCCGTTCCTGGCCTGCATGCAACTGGTCATGCAACGCTCGCGCGAGTTGGCGCCACATGCCACACAGCGCAATGCCGGGCTGCTGACCGCGTGCTTTGCCTTGGGGCAGTTGAGTGGGCCGCTGCTGGCCGCGCTCAGCAGCCATTACAGCGGCGGGCTGCAACCCGCATTGATGCTAGCGGCGGGCGGGTTGGTGGTGGCTGGAGTGTTGGTCCAACTGCCCGGTAATGCACAGCAGGGAAGCGCCTGTCAGGCCAAGGTTGCATCCTGAGTCGATGTAGCCTGTTCCGGCCGCCCGCGAAGGGGCCGGTACAGGCTATCCATCACCCTACCAACCGCCGCAATTGTTGTTTCACCCAAGGCTCGGCACTTACCAGGATCACCCCCAGCAACACCATCAACGCCCCGACCACGAAATTCGCACTGAGCGGCTCATCCAGCAGCAATACACCAAAGGTCACCCCAAATAACGGGGTAATGAAGGAAAACACCGCGAGGTTCGATGCCAGGTACTTACGCAGCAACCAGAACCAGGTGAGGTAGCTGATGAATGAGACCACAATCCCCTGGAACAACACGCTGCCCATCGCCAGCGGCGTCAGCGACACCGCGCCGATCTGCCCGCTGACCAGGGCAATCAGCAGCAGCCCGGCAAACCCGACCGCCAGCTGATAGAACAGAGTCAAGGTTGCCGGCGCCTCCGATAGCCGTGAGCAACGCACCACCACCGTAGTCGCGCCCCAGGCCAGCCCGGCGATCACGCCAAAGGCATCACCCAGCAAGGTGCGGCTGTCCATGTCCTCGAACGAAGTGCCACCGGCAAAGGCCATGGCAATGCCGCCGAAGGCCAGCAGAATGCCCAGCCATTGCAGCAGCCGCAAGCGTTCACTGGCTAGCCGAAAATGCAGGCCCAAGGCGGTAAATACCGGCGCGGTGTAGAGGAATACCGACATGTGCGCCGCCGACGTCAGTTTCAGTCCTTCGGCAATGAACAGAAACTCCACCCCGAACAGCCCGCCCGCCACCACCCCTGCGCGCCAAGTGCTGCCGACCTGCTCCCAGCCTCCCCGCCAGCACAGCATCAGGCCTACCAGTACAGCGGCAATGCCATTGCGCAGTGCTGCCTGCATCACCGGGGCGATGTCGACGGCAGCGGTCTTGATCAGTACCTGCTGGCAGCCCCAGATCAGGCAAAGCCCCAGCATTACCTGGAACGCAAAGGCGTCGGGGTTCTTGCGGACCGCGCTCATAAGCGGGCCTCTGGGATGATCGTAGGCATGGGCAAGGCTCGGCAGCGTTCAGAAGCTACCGATTATCGGGTTTCGAGCGCTGCACTTGCCAGCCTTAAAACGACCTCAAGCAATCTGTGCCTTCGCAGATACCTGATCGAATGTCGTTTCGTCCAGCGCATCCTCCTGCTCATCCAGCACCTGCCGCGGGTGCTCGAAGCCGGGGATGCTGCTGTCGATCAGGCTCATCAAGCGCGAGCCGCGTTCGGTCAGGACGAAGTTTTCGCCATTGCCGCCGTCTTCTTCAGGCCGGCATTCAATGAATCCGCGCTCAAATAGCAGCTTTTCATACTCGCATGCACGGGTTTTCAGGTGATCCACGTCACCCACCGGCTCACCCTTGGCGGCCAATGCCGCAGCATGCTGTTCGGCATAAGGGCGGGGCGTGAAGCTGTGACCGGCGCCGTTCTGCACTTCGTGCAGCAAGCGTTCGATCAGGTCCCAGTCGTAGGTGATGCTCATGGCTACGGGCTCCTGCTGTGGACGAAAGGGGTACACAGGTTGGGACCTGCCAGGGTTGCCAAGCGTTCCGAAGCGCTTAGCGCTGGCGTTGTTGCGCGCCGCGCGGGCGGCGCCCGGTCTCCCAGGCGCTGAAAACACTACGATAGGCGCAAATTTTCCTGTCCAGACACGAAATTTAATAACCCCCCAATTTCAACCAACTCCAAAGGCCAATGAGCGACAAGAAAATAGCGACATGAAGAAACCACAAGCTAACCAGCATGCGGCGCAATCCACCAGGAAATTTTCTTACATCCTGAACGTCTAGAAGGCCTTTACGAACGCAAATCGCCCTCATCGACAACATCACGGATGCCGAGCCGGTACGCATCACTTTACCCACCAAACCTGCATGACCAAAAATCTTTTTATTACCAGAAACCATCAAACTATTAGAAAGCAACGACTCTATTTGACTCACATAGCGAACCGAGACATAAACCCATATAAATATGACTATGAACATAGCCACCATCAAGGGAAGGCCTAACCACCTGGCGTCGAACCCAATCATTGCGCCACCTCATATATCAACTCACCAAGCATTTCACCGATACCACCTACGACCGAACCGCCTGTAGCGCCACCCACGGCACCGCCAATGACAGTGCACGCGAGAGCCCCCGGACCGCCTGTCGTCACTCCAAGGAAAAGTACGCAACCAGTTCCCCCTAGAAATCCACCAATCGCCCCGCCAGTGATCGATCCCCCCGTACTGCCAACCAGAGAGACGCCTTCCACATACTTGGCCTTTCTGCAGTCTTCAGAGCGTCCAAAGGTACATGCATGATGGATACTTAGCCCTGTTGAAGCCACGTCGAGCCCCAAGCCGGTATAAGTACCCTTCTTTATCAAATTGGCTGCTCTCGAGATTCCTGCGATCTTCTCGGCGTACCCAGCAATCTCACCCGTATGCAGGTAGCTCTTGGTTGATATCTCGAGGACTCTCTTCACCGAACCTCTATTTCGCAGGCCTGAACCGTACGCAGCCAATTTATTCAGCTGCTCTTCTAGCTTCATGAATAAGGTCATTCGCCTGGCATAAAACTCATTACGCCCCTTAATTGTGCCATCTCTCAAATATTGACGATGTAAGACCTCAATGTCATCCAGCGTTTTCTTGATCGACTCAAGGTGCCTATTCCAGCCATCGCTTATAGCGCCAGCGCCCATGGAGGCGTGGGTGAGGAAACTTCTCAGCATCTCGTAGTTGTCCAGAAAGAAGTCATCCACCCCAGCACCATTGACCTCCAGCTGATGATGTATTCCCGCTGCCTTCGCCATTAAAAAAGCCTCATGGCTCGTACACGATGGCGTACTGGGGTCACCAACAATCACCAGTTCCCCTCCAACAACCACGCCATTGGCGATATGCGCATTTAGCACATCAAACTTGGCCCGTTGATTGGCCGACATGGCCGTGCCGGCCTTCAGCGACTCAAACGATTGCGCCTGAGGATTGATAAAGCTGCGAGCCTCGGACATGGTCGCACCTCACGCACACTTCTTGTTGGCGATGCGGTCCCAGCCGCCGGTCACGTTGCCGCCCGCGCTGCCGTCGCGGCGCTTCTGCCGCGTATAGGTGGTCTTGATGCGGCCGTAGTTCAATTGAATCACTTCTATCGGCACCCCGGCGCTGGCGCTCTGGGCGTAATCGGCGATGATCACTTCTTCAAGAATGACTTCGTAGTACTTGAGCTTTTCGGTACCGGCCCGGCACACCACCAGCTTCACTTCCTTCAGGTGCTGGCCGGCACAGCTGGCCTCAAGCAGCTTGCAGCTGGCACTGTCCAGATACTTGGTAAAGGTAAAGTTGGTGAGCGTGGTCCGCCCGGAAGATGCGCCGCCCGCGGAGCTTGCGGTGGCAGAGGTGCTCTGGTTGGCGCCGAACTTGTAGCCGATGATCTCGATCCAGTTGGCGTACTGCTCGTCCAGTGCTTCGCCGGTGATCTCTGCGATTTGAATATAGGCATCGAAGGCCATGCTTACCTCTCCTTGGTAAGGATTGGGCTGATAACGACGGCATTTCGAGATCGCCGTCTTGAGGTTGTTCCCGAAGGCGAAGGGCGGATTGCGCTGCGTGCCCTCAGGTGCGATTGACCCTAGCTCCCTACACCTGGCGGGGCAATAGAACGCGAGCAAACAAGGCTACTTTGGGAAATTGCTTACAGATTTGCCGATGAAGTCAGCCCGCTCTCAAAGGGTTCGAGCAATTTTTTAGATCTCGACCAAGACCGTTGTGACGACAAAAAATCTCTGCACGCGATACTGGGGAAGAAGGGCTGCGGATTGTGTGTGTGGGGAGATTGCGCGGCGCTCGGTCTCCCAAGGACCACCACCAAAGAAATCTTCCATCGGTCGCAAGCCCTGAACTTCCCTGCCCCCACAGCCCTCCACCGGGCATCACATCGCCGGAGGTTGGAAGGATGAAACCGCTACTGCCCATAGCCTGTGCCACTGCCCTGCTCTGCGCCCTGCCCGCTTGGGCCTGCACACCTGAAGAAGCAACGCAGAAACGTGAGGAGCTGGCCGGGCTGGTCACTCAGTTGACCGAGCAGAACCCGCAAAAGGCCAAGGAGATCAATGATGAGCTCCAGGGGATGGATCTGGGGACAGCGAGCAAGGACTTGCCCGACAAGTGTCAGCTGATCGACCAGCGGATCAAGGAGTTGAAGCAGGCAGAGAAAAAGGCGGAGTGATCGTTCGTCGCCTGCGCACGCCCTTTGCAGATGCGAACTTGCGTCGCTTCTGCAAAGGGCCGGCGTGAGTTTTATTCAGCAGCAGGCTTGCGCTTCTTCAGCGGAGCCAGGCCATCTGCACTGGCCAGAGGCGCGTTGGCCTTCGGCTTGGCAGTAGGCTTGCGCTTGGCGGCAGCTTTCTTGTCGCCAGTCTTCTTCTCGACCTTTTTCTTCTTGCTACCGGCCGCCTTGCCCGAGGCTTTGACTTTCTTCGGCCCGTTGTAGGTACCCTTCACTTCCTTGATGACCCGGCGCTCGAACTGCTGCTTGAGGTAGCGCTCGATGCTCGACATCAGGTTCCAGTCGTTGTGGGTGATCAGCGAGATCGCCAGGCCTTCACCACCGGCACGGCCGGTGCGGCCCACACGGTGGACGTACTCGTCACCGCTGCGTGGCATGTCGAAGTTGATCACCAGGTCCAGGCCGTCGATATCCAGGCCACGGGCTGCTACGTCGGTCGCCACCAGCACTTTGGAGCTACCCTGCTTGAAACGCTCGATGGCCAGCTTGCGGTCCTTCTGGTCCTTTTCGCCATGCAGCACGAAAGCCTTCACATCCTTGGCCACCAGGTGGCCGTAGATACGGTCGGCCATGGCGCGGGTGTTGGTGAAGATGATCGCCTTGTCGAAGGTTTCGTTGGCCAGCAACCACTGCGCGATCTGCTCTTTATGCTGGTCGTGGTCGGCGGTGATGATCTGCTGGCGGGTGCCTTCGGCCAGTTGCGAGACACTGTTGAGCATCAGGTGCTCAGGGTCTTTCAGCACTTTGCCGATGATGTCGCGCAGGGCTGCGCCACCCGTGGTGGCCGAGAACAGCAAGGTCTGCTCGCGGTTCTCGCACTCCTTGCACAGGCGCTCCATGTCTTCGGCAAAGCCCATGTCGAGCATGCGGTCGGCTTCGTCCAGGATCAGGACCTGCACGTGGGACAGGTCGAGGTTGCCGGCATTGAGCTGCTCGAGCAGGCGACCCGGGGTGCCGATCAGCACGTCGGGCACCTTGCGCAGCATGGCGGCTTGTTCCTTGAAGTCTTCGCCGCCAGTCACCAGGCCCGACTTGATGTAGGTGAACTGCGAGAACAGCTGCACCTGCTTGAGGGTTTGCTGGGCCAGTTCACGGGTCGGCAGCAGGATCAACGCGCGAATCTCGACACGCGGGCCGCTGAGGTCGACCAGACGGTTGAGCAGTGGCAGTACGAAGGCTGCCGTCTTGCCGCTGCCGGTCTGCGCAGTCACACGCAGATCCCGCCCTTGCAGGGCCAGGGGGATGGCCGCGGCCTGCACCGGGGTTGGCTCGACAAATTTAAGCTCGGCCACGGCTTTAAGCAGGCGTTCATGCAGGGCGAATTGGGAGAACACGGAGGTAACCTCAGACAAGTGCGGGAAATTCAGTTGCATAGGGTAACGTTTTCTGCCGCCTTAGCCGAATTTCTTTTGGCAACTTTGTCGCTATCCGCGCTCTAATACAGCTTCGTTTCGCAACAAGACTGTACGCAAGCCCATGGATATCCAACAAATCTGGCGTGATTCCCTCGACCTGTGGGGCACCCTCGATCAACATCCAATGCTGCACGCCGCCATCGGTCTGGCGGCACTGCTGCTCATTTCCCTGATAGTCGGCCGCTTGGCGCGCTTCCTGGTACTGCAAGGCGGGCGCCTGTTGGCCCGTCAGCATGCGCTGAAGTGGCTGGACGACCTGCGCCACAACAAGGTGTTCCACCGCCTGGCACAAACGACCCCGTCACTGGTGCTGCAATTCGGCCTGAAGCTGGTGCCCGAGCTGTCCGACACCGCCCAGCACTTCCTCGGCAATGTCGCCCTGGCCTTTACCCTGCTGTTCATGACCATGGCGCTGTCGTGCCTGCTGGATGCCCTGCTCGACATCTATGCCCGCACCGAACACGCCCGCACCCGCTCGATCAAGGGCTACGTGCAACTGGCCAAGTTGATGTTGTGGATCTTCGCCTCGATCGTCATCGTCGCCACCCTGATCGACCGCTCGCCGCTGTTACTGCTGTCCGGCCTGGGTGCGATGTCGGCGGTGCTGCTGTTGGTGTACAAGGACACCCTGCTGTCATTCGTCGCCAGCGTGCAGTTGACCAGCAACGACATGCTGCATGTGGGTGACTGGATCGAAATGCCGCAGGTAGGCGCCGATGGCGACGTGGTAGACATCACCTTGCACACGGTGAAAGTGCAGAACTTCGACAAGACCCTCGTTTCCATCCCCACCTGGCGCCTGATGAGCGAGTCATTCCGCAATTACCGCGGCATGCAGCAGTCCGGTGGCCGACGCATCAAGCGCAGCCTGTTCATCGACGCCGGCGGCGTACGCTTTCTCTCCCGCGAAGAAGAGCAGCGCCTGAGCCAGGTGCGGCTGCTGGGTGACTACCTGACCGCCAAGCGCCAGGAACTGCAGAGCTGGAACGAGGCGCTGGGGCCGGTGGCGGAGCTGTCGGCCAACCGCCGCAAGCTGACCAATATCGGTACCTTCCGTGCCTTTGCCCTGGCTTACCTGCAGAACCACCCCAACGTGCACAAGAACATGACCTGCATGGTGCGGCAGATGCAGACCACCGCCGAAGGCGTGCCGCTGGAGATTTACTGCTTCACTACCACCACGGCGTGGGAAGAGTACGAGCGGATTCAAGGCGATATCTTCGACTACCTGCTGGCGGTGTTGCCGGAGTTTGGCCTGAGCCTGTATCAGCAGCCGAGTGGCAATGACATGCGGGTGGGGTTGGCCGGGCGTACGGCGGCGGAGCCGATGCCGCGTCGCATTGAAGATATGAGCGAGGCCTGAGATTGCCGGGGCTGCCCTGCAGCCCCGGATCAACGGGCGCGTCAGGCCTTGCCGGCCAGCGGCGCCTGTGCGCGCCCACCCAGGCGGCTCAGCCACACCGACGCCAGGATGATCCCCCCGCCGATGAACAGCCGCCCCAGCGGCTCGTGCTGGTTCCAGATCAACAGGTTCAGCAGCAGCCCTACCGGCACATGCAGGTTGTTCATGACCGCCAGCGTACCGCCAGAAACCAGGCATGCACCTTTGTTCCACCAGTACAGCCCCAGCGCCGTCGGACACAGCCCCAGGAACAACAGCACCAGCCATTGCACATCAGTGCTCGGCAGGTGCTGAGTGTTGCCGAACAGCAAGAAAGCCGGCAGCACCACCAGCAACGCGCCGAGGTAAAAGTACCCAAAGCGCGCGTAGTGTGGCAGGTCGCTGGGATGGCGAGCGACCAGGTGACGGTACAGCACCTGGCCAGCGGCGTAGGTAAAGTTAGCCAGTTGCAGCAGCAGGAAGCCGATGAAGAACTCGCCGCTGATGCTGTCGAAGCGGATCACGGCGGCACCGGCCACGGCGACCAGCGCGGCCACTAGCGCCCAAGCGTTGAAGCGCCGGTTCAGGGCATCTTCGATCAAGGTCACGTGCAGCGGCGTGAGGATGGTGAACAGCAGCACCTCCGGTACAGTAAGCACCCGGAAACTCAGGTACAGGCAGACATAGGTGATGCCGTACTGCAGCGCGCCAATCAGCAGCATGGAACGCATGAAGCGTGGCTCGACCTGGCGCCAGCGGGTCAGCGGCAGGAACACCAGGCCGGCCAGCAGCACCCTGGCGAGCACTGCGAAATAGCTGTCAACGTGCCCGGCCAGGTACTCGCCGATCAGGCTGAAGGAAAACGCCTGGATCAGCGCGACGATTATCAGGTAGCCCATGGTTGTCTCTCGTGAATCAAGGCCGCGACCTTAGCGGGTTGCGACGAATGAGTTCAACCATGAGGAATGTAGGGGCTGTACCGGCCTCTTCGCGGGCACGCCCGCTCCCACAGGGACCTGCTATATCTTCCGGCGAATGGAGGCCCTGTAGGAGCGGGTTTACCCGCGAAGAGGCCAGCACTGATGCCCTAAAAATCCCAGGCATAAAAAAGCCCGGCCATACAAGCCGGGCAGGTACACCCAAAGGAGCAAAAACAGGTGTCAGGGTTGGGAATTCGTGAAACCTCAGGCCACCGCCGCCAGCTTGGCCTTGGCCTGGCTGACGCCCTTCTCGTGGAACTCGCCGCTCATGTTCAGGCCTTCGGCATGGATGAAGTCGACATCGTGGATGCCGATGAACGCCATCACCTGGCGCAGGTACGGTTCCTGGTGGTCACTGCTGGCGCCAGCATGGATGCCGCCACGGGCAGTCAGGACGATGGCGCGCTTGCCGGTCAGCAGGCCTTGCGGGCCTGTTGGGGTGTACTTGAAGGTGATACCCGCACGCAGCACATGGTCCAGCCAGGCTTTCAGGGTGCTGGGGATGGTGAAGTTGTACATGGGCGCAGCCATCACCAGCACGTCAGCAGCCAGCAATTCATCCGTCAGTTCGTTGGAACGGGCCAGGGCCTCCAGTTCGGCGGCGGTGCGCTGTTCTTCAGGCTTCATCCAGCCACCCAGCAGGTTCGCGTCCAGATGGGGTACCGGGCTTACTGCCAGGTCGCGCACAGTGATCTGATCGGCCGGGTGGGCGGCCTGCCATTGCTGGATGAAATCTTTGGTCAGCTGACGGGAAACGGAATCCTGCTGGCGGGCGCTGCTTTCGATGATCAGTACGCGGGACATGGGGTGCCTCCATCGGCAAAAAAGGGTGCGATTCGATGGAGGTGAGATTAAGGCTTGACCTATCGATAAAAAAGCGTAAAAAGTGGGTCCAATCTATCGATTAATCAGTTTATTCCGCACTGCAGTTCAAGGCGATGCGCAGTTTGATGATTTGCCGATTGAATTTGGCGGTGACATCGACGCTTTTACCCGCCGGTACGTTCACCCGGCGCACCCGCGGTGCCTCCGGGCCATTGCGAAAGGTCACCTTGCACGCCGCCGGGACCTGCCCATAGTTGTTGAGGGTGATGGCGCCAATGTCATAGGCCGTGTCATAGGCGGTGTAGTCGAGCTTGACCCCGGTCAGCTCCTTCTCCACATCGATGGGATAAGCCATGGCCCCGAGGGGCAGGCACATCAGTATTGCCGCACAATATTTCTTCATGGGCCGCTCTCCTTGAAAGAGCGCAGCTTAGGACAACAGGAGCGAAAGATGAAAGCGCCGCGCGTTACCCTTGACCAGTGGCGAACCCTGCAAGCAGTGGTCGATCACGGCGGGTTTGCCCAGGCCGCCGAGGCCTTGCACCGCTCGCAGTCATCGGTCAGCTACACCGTGGCCCGCATGCAGGAGCAACTGGGCGTGCCGCTGCTGCGCATCGATGGGCGCAAGGCGGTGCTGACCGAGGCCGGCAATGTGCTGCTGCGCCGCTCGCGCCACCTGGTCAAACAGGCCAGCCAGCTCGAAGACCTGGCCCACCACATGGAACAAGGCTGGGAAGCCGAGGTGCGCCTGGTGGTCGATGCCGCCTACCCCAGTGCCCGCTTGGTGCGCGCGCTGGCTGCGTTCATGCCGCAAAGCCGCGGCTGCCGGGTGCGCCTGCGTGAAGAGGTGCTGTCTGGCGTGGAGGAAGTGATGCACGAAGGCATCGCCGATCTGGCCATCAGCAGCTACAGCATCGGCGGCTACCTGGGTGCCGAATTGAGCGCCGTGGAGTTCATCGCCGTCGCCCACCCCGAGCACAGCCTGCACCGCCTGGGACGTGAACTGACCTTCCAGGACCTGGAAAGCCAGCTGCAGGTGGTGATCCGCGATTCCGGCCGCGCCCAACCGCGTGACGTGGGCTGGTTGGGCGCCGAGCAGCGCTGGACCGTCGGCAGCCTGGGCACCGCCGCCACCTTTGTCAGCAGCGGCCTGGGCTTTGCGTGGCTGCCCCGTCACATGATCGAGCGCGAGCTGCGCGAAGGCGTACTCAAGCCATTGCCGCTGGATCAGGGTGGCAGCCGCCACCCACTGTTCTACCTTTATTCGAGCAAAGAGAAGACCCTGGGACCGGCCACGCAGATTCTCATCGACCTGCTGCGCAATTTCGATACCGCGCCACTGGACGTGCCCTTCGCAGCCCCCCCGCAAGCCTGAGAGGACCGCGCCCATGGCCTATTTCGAACACGAAGGATGCACGCTGCATTACGAGGAATATGGCCAGGGCGAACCCCTGGTGTTGCTGCACGGCCTGGGCTCCAGCTGCCAGGACTGGGAGTTGCAGGTGCCGGTGCTCAGCCGCCACTATCGGGTGATCCTCATGGACATCCGCGGCCACGGTCGCTCCGACAAGCCCTCTGACGGTTACCAGATCGCCACCTTCAGTGCCGACCTGCTGGCCCTGCTCGAGCACTTGCACACAGGGCCGGTGCACTTCGTCGGCCTGTCCATGGGCGGCATGGTCGGCTTCCAGTTTGCCGTCGACCACCCGCAATGGTTGCGCAGCCTGTGCATCGTCAACAGCGCCCCCGAGGTCAAGCGCCGCACCCGCAGTGACTGGGCGTGGTGGCTCAAGCGCTGGAGCCTGGCGCGCATCCTCAGTGTCGAAACCGTCGGCAAGGGGCTGGCCGCGCGGCTGTTCCCCAAGCCACAACAAGCAGACCTGCGGCAGAAGATGGCCCAGCGCTGGGCGCGCAACGACAAACGCGCCTACCTCAAGAGCTTCGACGCTATCGTCGACTGGGGCGTGCAGGAACGTATCGGGCAGATTCACTGCCCAACCCTGGTGATCGCCGCCGACCACGATTACACGCCGATACAACTCAAAGAGCGCTACGTCGCCCTAATACCCAACGCCAGGCTGGTCGTCGTCGACGATTCCCGGCACGCTACACCCCTCGATCAACCCGAGGTCTTCAACCAGACCCTGCTGCAGTTCCTCGCAGCCGTTTCCACCTCTCAAGGATCTTTGAGCCCATGCTGAAAAAACTCCTGCTCACCGCCTGCTCGGTCGCCTTCGCCACCAGTGTCATGGCTTCCGACAAGACCCCGCACGTCATGCTGGACACCAGCTTCGGCCAGGTCGAAATCGAGCTGAACGCCGAGAAGGCACCGATCAGTACCAAGAACTTCCTGGAGTACGTCGACAGCGGCTTCTACAACAACACCATCTTCCACCGCGTGATCCCGGGGTTCATGGTCCAGGGCGGCGGTTTCACTGACCAGATGGTGCAGAAGAACACCAACGACCCAATCAAGAACGAGGCCAGCAACGGCCTGCAGAACACCCGCGGCACCCTGTCGATGGCGCGCACGTCCAACCCGAACTCAGCCACCAGCCAGTTCTTCATCAACGTCGCCGACAACGACTTCCTCAACCCGGGCCGCGACGCCGGTTATGCGGTGTTCGGCAAAGTGACCAAGGGCATGGAAGTGGTCGACCAGATCGTCAACTCGCCCACCACCATCAAAAAAGGCATGCGCGACGTACCGGCCGATCCGGTCTATATCAAGTCCGCCAAACGTATCGACTGACTGCAGGCTTCACAAGGATGTGAAACCGCCTGAGGGTCGGACGAACAGGAGTTTTGTCGACCATGCTGTACCGTCGTTTCGAAAGACTGATCGATATTTTCCGCGCGGCACCGAGCGAAGCCCCCCCGAGCACGGTGTGGCCGTTCTATCTGTACTACCTGCGCCAGGTATGGCCTGCTTTTCTCGCGCTGCTGGTGGTTGGCCTGTTCGCCTCGCTGATCGAGGTGGCGATGTTCAGCTACCTCAGCCGCATCATCGACCTGGCCCAGGGTACGCCCAATGCCAACTTCTTCAGCGAGCACAGCGGCGAGCTGATCTGGATGCTGGTGGTGATCCTGCTGCTGCGGCCAGTGTTCTTCGGCCTGCATGACCTGCTGGTGCACCAGACCATCAACCCTGGCATGACCAGCCTGATCCGCTGGCAGAACCATACCTACGTGCTCAAGCAGAGCCTGAACTTCTTCCAGAGCGACTTTGCCGGGCGCATTGCCCAACGCATCATGCAGACCGGCAACTCGCTGCGCGACTCCGCCGTGCAGGCCGTGGACGCGCTATGGCATGTGCTGATCTACGCCATTACGTCGCTGGTGTTGTTTGCCGAGGCCGACTGGCGCCTGATGCTGCCACTGCTGATGTGGATCATCGGCTACATCGCCGCGCTCTGCTACTTCGTGCCGAGGGTGAAGGAACGCTCGGTGATTTCTTCCGACGCCCGCTCCAAGCTCATGGGGCGTATCGTCGATGGCTACACCAACATCGCCACCCTCAAGCTGTTCGCCCACACCGACTACGAACAGCAATACGCTCGCGAAGCAATCCGCGAACAAACCGAGAAAACCCAGCTGGCCTCACGGGTGGTCACCAGCATGGACGTGGTCATCACCACCCTCAACGGCCTGCTGGTAGTCACCACCACGGGCCTGGCGCTGTGGCTGTGGAGCCAGTCGCTGATCACCGTCGGCGCCATCGCCCTGGCCACTGGCCTGGTGATCCGCATCGTCAACATGTCAGGCTGGATCATGTGGGTGGTCAACGGCATTTTCGAGAACATCGGCATGGTGCAGGACGGCCTGCAGACCATCGCCCAGCCGGTCACCGTCACCGACAGGCCCAATGCGCCGGCACTGAAGGTCAGCCGCGGCGCGGTGCGTTTCGATGACGTCGACTTCCATTACGGCAAGGCTGCCAATGTCATCGAAGGGCTCAACCTGGACATCCGCCCTGGTGAGAAAATTGGCTTGATCGGCCCATCAGGGGCAGGCAAGTCGACCCTGGTCAACCTGCTGTTACGCCTGTACGACGTGCAGGATGGGCGCATCCTGATCGACGGCCAGGACATTGCCGAGGTCAGCCAGGCCAGCTTGCGTGCGCAGATCGGCATGATCACCCAGGACACCTCGCTGTTGCACCGTTCGATCCGCGACAACTTGCTGTATGGTCGCCCAGATGCCAGCGAGGCGGAGTTGATCGAAGCCGTGCGCCGTGCCCGCGCCGACGAGTTCATCCCGCAACTGTCGGATGCCCAGGGGCGTACCGGCTTCGATGCCCATGTGGGGGAACGCGGGGTCAAGTTGTCGGGCGGTCAGCGTCAGCGTATCGCCATTGCCCGGGTCCTGTTGAAGAATGCGCCGATCCTGATCATGGACGAGGCCACTTCAGCGCTGGACTCGGAGGTGGAGGCTGCCATCCAGGAAAGCCTGGAGACGCTGATGCAGGGCAAGACGGTGATTGCCATCGCCCACCGGCTTTCCACCATTGCCCGTATGGACCGGTTGGTAGTGCTGGACAAGGGACGAATTGCCGAAAGTGGCAGCCACAGTGAGTTGCTGGAACAGCAAGGGCTGTATGCCCGGTTGTGGCACCACCAGACCGGGGGCTTTGTCGGGGTCGATTGACGCTTGCACCAGCCTCTTCGCGGGCTCGCCCGCTCCCACAGGATCACCACAGGCCTCAGAACTGTGCAATACCTGTGGGAGCGGGCAAGCCCGCGAAAAGGCCAGCACAGGCAACACAAAACGCTCAGTCCCGGCGGTAGGGCAACATCCCCCGCGCCTCCTCGGCATACCCCCTGACCCCTTCCCGTTCCTGCAGCAGAAAGTCCTCCACCGCCCGCCGCAACCCCGGATGCAGCAGGTAATGCCACGACCGCGTCAACACCGGCTCGAAACCGCGAATCAACTTGTGCTCCCCCTGCGCCCCGGCATCGAAACGCTGGTAACCCTCGGCAATGGCAAAGTCCATGCCCTGATAGAAACACGTCTCGAAATGCAGCCGGTCGAACTCATCCAGGCAGCCCCAGTAGCGGCCAAACAGGCTGTCACCGCCCACCAGGCTCAAGGCCATGGCCACATCTCGCCCACCCTGGCGGGCCATCACCACGCGCACAGCCTCGGGCATGCGTTCGGCCAGCAGGCTGAAAAACTCGCGGGTCAGGTAAGGCGCCCGACGGCGTACCGCATAGGTGTTGGCGTAACACAGGAAGACGAAGTCCCACTGTGCTTCATCCAGTTCGTCGCCCCGATACCAGCGAAAGTCGATGCCTTGCCCCGCCACCTGCTCGCGTTCCTTGCGCATCTGCTTGCGCTTGCGCGAGCTAAGACTGTCGAGAAAGTCCTGAAAGTCGCGGTAACCGTGATTGCGCCAATGAAACTGGCACCCCAACCGCTCCATCCACCCCGGCAAGCCAGCCATCTGCGCATCCAGCTGCGGGTCGGTGAAGTTGATGTGCGCCCCTGACAACCCACCCTTACCCAGGTATTCCGGTAGCGCCTGTAGCACCAGCAAGCCGTCGGCTGGGTCGGCAGCCAGCAAACGCGGGCCACTGACCGGGCTGAACGGCACGGCGCCGAGCAGCTTGGGGTAGTAGGCGATACCGGCCCGCTCACAAGCGTCGGCCCAACCATGATCGAACACATACTCGCCAAACGAGTGCCATTTGCGGTAAGCGGGCAACAGCGCCCGCACCTGCCCGTCACGCTCCAGCACCAGGTGCTCGGGAGCCCAGCCAGTGCTACGCGCCACACTGCCGCTGTCCTCCATTGCACTGAGAAAAGCATGGCGCAGGAAGGGTTGACCGGCTGGCACATGGGCATCCCAGGTGGCTGTCGGGAGATCACGCAGATGGGCAAGGCTGTACAGGCTGGTCACATTTTCGGCTCGCTGTCTGAAGACCGTCAGTATCCCCAAGGAAGGCCCGTCGCTCAAATGACGAACGCCGGGTTGATCCCTTCATTCTCAATTACTTAACAAGAGTGCCACTAATCAGACATTAATCTGTCATTGACCCCCGCAATACTTGCGCCTGTTTTCCGGATCCACAGAACCTGTCTACTCAGGCCCTTTCCGAAGACATGCCAACGCAGGGGCAGGCGCTTGAGCCTCCCCCATTTTTTTCAGTAGGGAGAACCTTATGCGTCTTGTTTCCACACTTACCGGAGTAAGCCTCACCGGCATGATGCTGGCCCTGAGTGCCCCGGCCAGTGCTGCTGTCGACGCCAAGCTGCTCGAAATGCTCCGCGCCAATGGCTCGATCAACCAGGCGCAGTACAACGAACTGCAGGGCGACCTGGCAAAAGAAACCAAGGAAAAGGCCGACCAGAAAGCTCAGTCCGAACGTATGAGCTCCTTCGAACAAAAAGTGGCATGGGCCGCCAAGACCCAGATCAAGGGTGACGTGCGTCTGCGTTACGAAGACGTCAACGTCGACGACCCGAACAGCAGCAGCGGCAACCAGGACCGCCAGCGCGTGCGTGCCCGTGTCGGCTTCTACAGCGAGATCAACCCGCAGGTCGACGCCGGGGTTCGTATCGCCACTGGCAGCAGCGCTGACCGACGTTCGACCAACCAGAGCTTCGACAACTACTTCGACAAGAAGTCGCTGTGGGTCGACCTGGCCTACCTTGACTGGCACCCGACTGCAGTCCCTAACCTGCACCTGATTGGCGGCAAGATGCAACAGCCTTGGGTGAGCATGGGCGACATCATCTGGGATGGCGACATCAACCCGGAAGGTGTGGCTGCCACTTACAAGGCTGACCTGGGCGGGGCCGAGGTCTTTGCCAGCGCCGGTCAGTACACCCTGAAGGACAACGTCGATGGTGACGGCGTCCAGTACAAGCACGATGCGCAGGTTTACCACGGCCAGTTGGGCGCCAAGTTTGCGCCGGCCGACGTGCTCAAGCTCACCGTGGGTGCCAGCATCTATGGTTACGACAACGACAAGGAAGCAACCATCCTGCAGTCGTTCGGCAACACCACCAACGAGTTCAATCTGGTGGAAGGCTTTGGCCAGATCGATTTCACCGGCTTGGCCATTCCGTTGTCGGCCTATGGCCAGTACGTGAAGAACACCGAGAGCACCGATGGCGAAGATCAGGCCTGGCTGGCTGGCCTGAAAACCAAAATGGGCGCCTGGAGCCTGGACTACAACTACCGCGATGTGCAGCGTAACGCGGTGGTCAGCCTGTTCACCGATTCGGACTTCGGCAACGGCTTCACAGGTTCGCGTGGCCACAAGTTCAAGGTCGGTTACGAAATCGACAAGAACTTCTCCCTGGGTGCTGCCTACCTGATGGCCAAGACCGACCTGTCGCAGCTGCCGAACAGCAATGCTGACGTAGACACCCTGCAGGTTGATCTGGAAGCCAAGTTCTAAACAACACCCTGCTCTGCTTCACCTGAAGCGGGAAACGCCGACCCCATCCGGCGTTTCCCGCTTCTTTTTGCCTGTGTGAAATGCGCCGGCCCCTTCGCGGGCTTCCCCGCTCCCACAGGATCACAACAAACCTTGAGCACTGTGCCGTACCTGTGGGAGCGGGCGAGCCCGCGAAGAAGCCGTAACAAGCGCCTGATGAATCAGCGCTTGCGCAGAATCACGCTACCAATCGAATACCCCGCACCAAACGAGCTCAACACGCCCAACGAGCCCTTGGCCAGGTCATCCTGGTACAGGTGGAAGGCAATCACCGACCCCGCCGAGCTGGTATTGGCGTAACGGTCCAGAATCACCGGTGCATCTTCCTCGGCCACTTCACGCCCCAACAGCTTCTTGACGATCAGGTGGTTCATGCTGAGGTTGGCCTGGTGCAACCAGAATCGCTTCACGTCGCTCGGCTGCAGCCCGTTCTCCTCCAGGTGCTCACCGATCAGCTCGGCCACCTTCGGGCATACCTCGCGGAACACCTTGCGGCCTTCCTGGATGAACAGCTTGTCCGCAGCGCCTTCGCCCTCTTCCGCTGCACGGTTAAGGAAGCCGAAGTTGTTGCGGATGTTGTTGGAGAACTCAGTCCAAAGCTTGCTGCTGACGACATCGAACTGGTGCGCCGAAGTGGCCTGGTCGGCACGCTCCAGCAACACGGCGGTGGCAGCATCGCCAAATATGAAATGGCTGTCACGGTCACGGAAGTTGAGGTGACCGGTGCACACTTCGGGGTTGACCATCAGCACTGCCCGCGCCTGGCCCAGCGCTACGCTGTTGGCGGCGGTCTGGATGCCGAAGGTGGCCGACGAGCAGGCCACGTTCATGTCGAAGGCAAAACCCTGGATACCCAGTGCCTGTTGCACTTCGATGGCGATGGCCGGGTACGGGCGCTGCAAGTTGGAGCAGGCGACGATCACCCCGTCGACATCGGCCGCCGTTCGGCCAGCGCGCTCCAGGGCCTGGCGGGCGGCGGCCATGGCCATTTCACAGAGCACCGACGGTTCATCGTTGCTGCGCTCGGGCAGGCGCGGCTTCATGCGCTGCGGGTCGAGGATACCGGCCTTGTCCATGACAAAGCGGCTTTTGATGCCCGAGGCCTTTTCGATAAACGCCGCATCGGAGAGCGGCGCCGCCTCGACTTCACCGCGCTCGATGGCGGCAGCGTTGTCCTGGTTGAACTGCTGCGACCAGGCGTTGAAGGAAGCCACCAGCTCTTCGTTGGAAATGCTCTGGGCCGGGGTGTACAGGCCGGTGCCGCTGATCACGACGTTATGCACGGTCGTTCCTCTGGTCAAAGGCCATCGCCACAAGGCGCTGGCTGGGAATATGACAGGTTAATGGCACTTTAGTGCCAATTCAGGGGCGTACATTTACCCCTGCGGGGCGGGCTTACCCGCCAAGGGCCGCAAAGCGGCCCCAAACGCCCCAAAGTTTGCCACAAATAATGAAGGTTAGCCTTCCACCTGACTCCATTGTTTGCTCAATCGCTTGTCAGAAATCGGTACCTTGGTCCCCAACTGCTGGGCGAACAGCGACACGCGATATTCTTCCAGCCACCAGCGGTACAGCGCCAGTTGCTCATCGCGCTTGCCTTCCTGGGCATGCTTGTCGGCACGGGCCTTGTACTGCGCCCACAAATTGGCCAACTCGCCGCTCCACACCCGGTCCTTCTGTACTTGCGAGCCGAGTTTTTCGAGACGCAATTCAACCGCCTTGAGGTAACGCGGCAACTCCTTGAACCACACCCCAGGCGTTTCGCGGACGAAGCCCGGGTACACCAGGTTGCCTAGCTGCTGCTTGATGTCGTTCAGTGCCACCGCTTGGCTCAGGTCGATCTTGCCCTTGAAGCGTTTTTGCAGACCATGCCACAGCTTCAGCACTTCCAGGGTCTGCCTTGCCAGGCGCTCGGCATGCTCGGCCCAGCTGCCGCGCTTGCGTTCAGCCAGCGCGGCCAAGGCCGCGCCATCACGTGGCAACGGTTGTTCGCCTTCAAGGATGCAACTGTCCAGGCTGGCCAGCAGAATGTCTTCGACCAGCGCCTCGACCCGCCCCATTTCACGGTACAGCAGGCCCAGCTCGGTCAGCCCCGGCAGCTTGCCGCGCAGGAACTTGGCCGGCTCGGCCAACTGCTGCAGCAACAGCCGTTGCAATGCGCGGCGGTGCTGGAACTCGGCTTCGGCCTGGGTCGAGAAGCGCCCTTCACGCACGGTGCCGTTGTCTTCCACCAGCGCCGGGTACACGGTCATCGACAGGCCGGCGATCTTCTGCTGGGCGGTCTGCTTCACTTCGCTGAAGGCCTTGGCCTGCACCGGCTGCTCACCCTTGGCGTCACGCGGCACGGCCAAGGCAGCCTGGCTGGCGGCAGCAAAGCGCGCGGTCAGTTCCGCCAGGTCGCGGCCTTCGCCAAGGAACTTGCCCTGACCATCGACCACTTCGATGTTCATGCGCAGGTGGCCTTCGACCTGGTTGACCGACTCGTCCCAGGCCTCGTCCGACACACGTGCCCCGGTCATGCGCAACAGCTCCTGGCCCAGGGCCTGAGGCAGCGCCCCTTGGCCGAAGGTCATGCGCGCCAGCGAAGCCTTGACGAAGTCTGGCACCGGGACGAAGTTCTTGCGCAGGGCCTTGGGCAGGTTGCGCACCAGCGCCACGCACTTGGCCTCCAGCAGGCCCGGCACCAGCCACTCCAGGCGCTCGCCCGGCAGGCTCGGCAACAGCGGCGCCGGCACCCGCACCGTCACACCATCGCGGGGGTGGCCGGGCTCGAAGTGGTAGCTCAGCGGCAGGCGCAAATCGCCCACCTGCATACTGTCGGGGTACTGTGCGGCGGTCACTTCGCTGGCCTCGCGGGCCAGCACGTCCTCCTCGCGCATGATCAGCAGGTTGGCGTCCTTCTGGCTGCCCATGCGGTACCAACTGTCGAAGGTCGCCGTCTGGTGGATTTCCGCCGGCAGGCGCGCTTCGTAGAAAGCGTACAGCGTTTCTTCGTCAGCCAGGATGTCACGCCGGCGAGCCTTGGCTTCCAGCTCGTCCAGCTCTTCAAGCAGGCGTTTGTTGGCCGCCAGGCACTTGGCCCGCGACTGGATTTCGCCACCCACCAGGCCTTCGCGGATAAACAGCTCGCGCGAGGTCGCCGGGTCGATCGGGCCGTAGTGCACCGGCCGACGGCCGACCAGGATCAGCCCGTAGAGCGTGATCTGCTCGTAGGCCACCACCTGCCCGCGCTTCTTCTCCCAGTGCGGCTCGAAATGGTTTTTCTTGATCAGGTGGCCGGCCAGCGGCTCGATCCAGTCCGGCTCGATCTTGGCCACCATGCGCGCATACAGCTTGGTGGTTTCGACCAGCTCGGCAGCCATGACCCACTGCGGGCGCTTGCGCCCCAGGCCCGACGATGGATGCACCCAGAAGCGCCGCTGGCGGGCGCCCTGGTAGTCGCCCTCTTCGGTCTTCTGGCCAATCTGGCTGAGCAGCCCGCTGAGGATTGCCTTGTGCAGCTTCTGGTAATCAGTCGGTTCCTTGTTCACCGTCAGTTGCAGGTCGCGGCAAATCAGCGCCAACTGACGATGAGCATCGCGCCACTCGCGCAGCCGCAAGTAGTTCAGGAACTGCTTGCGGCACCAGTTGCGCAGCGGGTTGGCGGTCAGCGCCTGGCGTTGTTCCTCGAAACCACGCCACAGGTTGACCAGCGCAGCGAAGTCCGAGTCCACGTCCTTCCACTGTGCGTGCGCCTGATCGGCGGCCTGCTGGCGTTCTGGAGGGCGTTCACGCGGGTCCTGCACCGACAGCGCGCTGGTGACGATCAGCACTTCCTGCAGGCTGCCCAGGCGCGCGCCTTCAAGCAGCATGCGGCCCAGCCGCGGGTCGATCGGCAAGCGCGCCAGCTGGCGGCCAATTGGCGTCAGCTGGTTCTCGCGGTTGACCGCCGAAAGCTCCTGCAACAGGTTGAAGCCGTCGCTGATGGCTTTGCCATCTGGCGGCTCGATGAACGGGAAGGCATCGATTGCGCCCAGGCGCAGGTGCAACATCTGCAGGATCACCGCCGCCAGGTTGGTGCGCAGAATCTCCGGGTCGGTAAACGCTGGCCGGCTGTTGAAGTCCTCTTCGCTGTAGAGGCGCACGCAAATGCCCGGCTCGACCCGGCCGCAACGGCCTTTTCGCTGGTTGGCACTGGCCTGTGACACCGCCTCGATCGGCAGGCGCTGGACCTTGGCGCGGTAGCTGTAGCGGCTGATGCGCGCAGTACCGGTGTCGATCACATAGCGGATGCCCGGCACGGTCAGCGAGGTTTCGGCGACGTTGGTGGCCAGCACCACGCGGCGCCCGGTGTGCGGTTGGAAGATACGCTGCTGCTCGGCCGGCGACAGGCGCGCGTACAGCGGCAAAATCTCGGTATGGCGCAGTTGCGCCTTGCGCAGGATCTCGGCGGCATCACGGATTTCCCGCTCGCCCGGCAGAAAGATCAGCACATCGCCCGGGCCCTTGCCTTCGCTGCGTTCGTGCTGCGCCAGCTCGTCGAGGGTGGCAAGGATGGCCTGGTCGACCGTGAGGTCGTCCTCGATCTGGTTGCCCTCTTCGTCCTGTTCGCTGGTCAGCGGGCGGTACCAGGTGTCCACCGGGAAGGTGCGCCCGGACACCTCGATGATCGGCGCACCGTCGAAGTGCCTGGAAAAGCGCTCCAGGTCGATGGTGGCCGAGGTAATGATCAGTTTCAGGTCCGGTCGGCGATGCAGCAACGTTTTCAGGTAGCCGAGCAGGAAGTCGATGTTCAGGCTGCGCTCGTGCGCTTCGTCGACGATGATCGTGTCGTAGCGCTCAAGGAAGCGGTCGTGCTGGGTTTCGGCCAGGAGGATGCCGTCGGTCATCAGCTTGACCAAGGTGTTGGAATCGCTCTGGTCTTCGAAACGCACCTGGTAGCCGACCAGCGCGCCCAAGGGCGTGCCCAGCTCTTCGGCGACCCGCGCGGCCACGCTACGCGCTGCGATCCTGCGTGGCTGGGTATGGGCGATCAACCCATGGCTGCCACGGCCAAGCTCAAGGCAGATCTTCGGCAACTGGGTCGTCTTGCCAGAGCCGGTTTCGCCGGCGATCACCAACACCTGGTTTTCGGCCAGGGCCTTCTTGATTTCGTCACGCTTGGCGGCGATGGGCAGGTTGTCGTCGTAGCGTACGGTCGGCACGCTCTGCTGACGCGCGGTGACCTGAGCGCAGGAGGCCTGGACCTTCTCCACCCACTGCGCCAGCTTCGCCTCGTCGGGGCGCTTGCGCAGTTCGTGCAGTTGCCGGCGCAGGCGATGGCGGTCGGCAATCATGGCGTGGTCGAGGTTTTGCAGCAGTTTGTCGATGGCGTGGTCAGTCATGGGGCTTTTTAGTGATGCAGGTGAGCCTGCTTTTTCATGATCGGCATTCAGAAAGTCGGGCGATTGTCGCAGATTTGCAGATTCTCTGCTGCTTGCACGCTCCCGGGCGAATGTTTAGCCAAGTGCGATGTAAAGGTTGCCATTCACTGCTTTAATCAACCTTACGCTGCATGTGAGTATCAAAGGCATGACTCCCGCCCAGCCCATCGCCCCGCCGTCGTCCCGCCCTTCGCTGCCGAAGGCCCGGAGGCGTGCCGGGGAAAATCCGCTGGTCCACATCATCCTCGCCTTCTGGGCCTTGTGGCACTGCCGTCACGCGCGCCCACCGGACACCTCGCTCACGCCATTGTGACCAAACCCGGCCACCTTCTGGCCGTTTGATTCATCCGGGCCGCCTGCTTGCGCGGCGGCCCTGCGCGCCCATGAGCGAATTGATCATGCACTTTACCCCTGTAGAGCAGGCTACCCGTTTTCTGGCCGACAACCCCGATATCGAGCTGTTTGAACTGTTCATCCTCGACGCCAACGGCGTGCCACGCGGCAAACTGTTGCACCGCGAGGAACTGCTGGCCGTGTACCAGACCGGCCGGCCACTGCCCAGCACCATCCTTGGCCTGACCCTCAATGGCGACGACGTGGAAAACTCCGGCCTGGTGTGGGACGTTGGCGATATCGACTGCCGTGCCTACCCGCTTGACGGCAGCCTGGTGCGCCTGCCCTGGCGCCGGGTGCCAACCGCCGCAGTGCAGGTGAGCATGCACCCCAAGGAGGGCCTGCCCGCCAGCATCGCTGACCCACGCCATGTGCTGCTGCGCACTATCGAAGCGCTGAAGGCTGACGGTTATCACCCGGTGATGGCCTGCGAGCTGGAGTTCTACCTGCTTGACCAGCAGCGTGATGCCCAAGGCCGCCCACAACCGGCGCTGGACAACGACGGCGGCCGCCCCCGCAGCACCCAGGTCTATGGCCTGCGCGAACTGGAGCAGATCGAACCGTTCCTCGCCGACCTGTACGCTGCCTGCAAGGCCCAAGGCATCCCGGCGCGCACGGCCATTTCGGAGTACGCCCCCGGCCAGGTGGAAATCACCCTGGAGCATGGCGATGCGCTGCAGGCGATGGACCAGGCGGTGCGCTACAAACGCCTCGTAAAAGGTGTGGCCCATGCCCACGGCATGCAGGCCTGCTTCATGGCCAAGCCATTCGCCCAGCTGGCCGGCACCGGCATGCACATGCACCTGAGCCTGGCCGACAGCGACGGCAACAACCTGTTCGCCAGCGAAGACAAGGCCGGCACCCCGCTGCTGCGCCAGGCCGTGGCCGGCATGCTGCGCCACCTGCGCGACTCGCTGTTGCTGTTCTGCCCCAACGCCAACTCGTACCGCCGTTTCCAGGCCAACAGCTATGCGCCACTGGCGCCAACCTGGGGCGTGGACAACCGCACCGTGAGCCTGCGCGTGCCGGGTGGCCCGGCCAACAGCCGGCATGTGGAGCACCGCATCTGTGGCGCTGATGCCAACCCTTACCTGGCTGCAGCGGCGATCCTTGCTGCCAGCCACCGGGGCATCCGCGAACAGCTTGACCCAGGCGCCCCCGTTGAAGGCAACGGCTATGCCCAGGCCACCGAACACCTGCCCACCGACTGGCTGACCGCCCTCGACGCCCTGCAACATTCCGATTGGGCCCGCGAAGCATTGGGCGAAGACTTTCTTGGCGTGTACCTGAAGGTCAAGCGCGCCGAGTACCGCCAGTTCATGGCCGAAGTCAGCGAACAGGACTGGCGCTGGTACCTGCACCAGGCCTGAGCCCCCACATAACAAGGAACACCCATGAACGCAGCATTGAACAACGGCCCGGCGCAGCGCGCGCCGTCCTATTACAGCGCCACCCTCAACGACCACAGCGAGTACCCGCAACTCAAGGGCACAGTACAGGTGGATGTGGCGATCATCGGCGGTGGCTTTACGGGCGTGGCCACGGCAGTGGAACTGGCCGAGCGCGGCCTGAAGGTCGCCATCGTCGAAACCAACCGCATCGGCTGGGGCGCCAGCGGGCGCAACGGTGGCCAGGTCACCGGCAGCCTGTCGGGCGACGAAGCCATGCGCGCACAGATGCGCAACCACCTGGGCGCCGAAGTCGACGATTTCATCTGGCACTTGCGCTGGCGCGGGCACCAGGTGATCGAGCAGCGCGTGGCGCGCTATGGCATCGATTGCGACCTCAAGCGTGGCCACCTGCATGCAGCCATGAAGCCTTCGCACATGAACGAGCTGCGTGCGTTCGAGGCCGAAGCACGGCGCCGCGGCATGGGCGAGCAGGTGCAACTGCTCGACCGCTCTGCAGTGGCGGAGCATCTGCAAAGCCCGCTTTATCTGGGCGCGTTGAAGAACCTGCGCAACCTGCACCTGCACCCACTCAACCTGTGCCTGGGCGAAGCCCGTGCCGCACATGGCCTGGGTGCACTGATATTCGAAAATTCCGAAGTACTGGACATCGTCCATGGCCCGCGCCCGGCGGTGGTTACCGCCCACGGCCGGGTGGAGGCACGCCAGGTGATGTTGGCCGGTGATGTGTATCACAAGCTGGAAAAGCGCCAGCTCAAGGGCAAGATCTTCCCAGCCATGGGCGGTATCGTCACCACCGCGCCGCTGGGTGAACTGGCCGAGCAGATCAACCCCCAGGACCTGGCGGTGTACGACTGCCGCTTCGTGCTCGACTACTACCGCCTGACGGCCGACAAGCGCCTGCTGTTCGGCGGCGGCGCCAACTACTCGGGCAAGGACTCACGCGACATCGAAGGCGAATTGCGCCCCTGCATCGAACGCACCTTCCCGGCATTGAAGGGGGTGCCGATCGAGTTCCAGTGGAGCTGCGCCATGGGCATCGTGGTCAACCGCATCCCGCAGTTGGGCAAGCTGTCGGACAACGTGTGGTACTGCCAGGGTTACTCGGGGCATGGCATTGCCACCAGCCACATCATGGGTGAAATCATGGCCGAGGCGTTGACCGGGACGCTGGAGAAGTTCGACACCTTCGCCCAGTGCAAGCATGTGCGGGTGCCGATGGGGGACTTGCTGGGGAATCCGCTGCTGGCGGCGGGGATGTGGTATTACCAGATGCTCGAGAAGCTGCGCTGAGTTGCGCGGATGTAGGAGCGGGTTTACCCGCGAAAGGGCCGGCCCTGCTGACCGATATCCACCCGCCGTTCACCGTTGTCGCCACTACCGTATTCGCGGGTAAACCCGCTCCTACAGGGGCTCACAATGTCTGAAGACGGCGCCGCATCTTATTGTGGGGCCTTGTGTCGCGAAAGGGGCGCATAGCGCCCCCAACCATTGTCGCATCGCCGCCAAAATCCCAGGGCCGCGTCGCGGCCCTTTCGCGACACGAGGCCGCTGCCACACTGAGCGTGCAGGTTTATGGTCAGGCGATCTTCTTCAAGCCTTGCTTCTTGAGCTCTTCGTCACGCAGTTCGCGGCGCAGGATCTTGCCCACGTTGGTGGTTGGCAGCGAATCGCGGAACTCTATGTAGCGCGGTACCTTGTAGCCGGTAACGTTGGCACGCATGTGCTCCATCACCTGCTCCTTGGTCACGGTCATGCCCGGCTTGACCACGATGAAGACCTTGATCACTTCACCCGACTTCTCGTCCGGCACACCGATGGCTGCGCACTGCAGCACGCCCGGCAGGGCCGCCAACACGTCTTCCAGCTCGTTGGGGTACACGTTGAAGCCCGAGACCAGAATCATGTCTTTCTTGCGGTCGACGATGCGCATGTAACCGTCCGCCTGGATCACGGCGATGTCGCCGGTCTTCAGCCAGCCTTCGCTGTCGAGAATCTCGGCCGTGGCATCTTCATGCTGCCAGTAGCCCTTCATCACCTGCGGGCCCTTGACACACAGCTCGCCCACTTCGCCAAGCGGCAACTCATTGCCAGCGTCGTCGATGACCTTGCACAGGGTCGATGGCACCGGAATTCCGATAGTACCCACCTGGTTCGCTTCCGACGGGTTCACCGCCGCCACCGGGCTGGTTTCGGTCATGCCGTAGCCTTCGCAGATGGCGCAACCGGTAACGGCCTTCCAGCGCTCGGCCACACTCAGTTGCAGGGCCATGCCGCCCGACAGGGTGATCTTCAGCGCCGAGAAATCCAGGGCACGGAATGCCTCGTTGTTGCACAGGGCAACGAACAGGGTGTTGAGACCGACAAAGCCGCTGAACTTCCACTTGCCCAGTTCCTTGACCATCGCCGGCAGGTCTCGCGGGTTGCTGATCAGCACGTTGTGGTTGCCGATCAGCATCATCGCCATGCAATGGAAGGTAAAGGCATAGATGTGGTACAGCGGCAGCGGGGTGATGAGGATTTCGCAGCCTTCGTGCAGGTTGGCGCCCATCAGTGCCCGGCACTGCAGCATGTTGGCCACCAGGTTGCGATGGGTCAGCATGGCGCCTTTGGCCACGCCGGTGGTACCGCCGGTGTATTGCAGCACCGCCACGTCGTTGGCCTGCGGGTTGGCCTCGGTCACTGGCTGGCCCTTGCCCAGCGCCAGGGCGTCATTGAAACGCACGGCCTGCGGCAGGTTGTAGGCCGGCACCATCTTCTTCACGTACTTGATCACGCTGTTGATCAGCAGGCGCTTGAGTGGCGGCAGCAGGTCGGCCACTTCGGTGACGATAACGTGCCTGACCTGGGTTTTGGGCACCACTTTTTCGGCCAGGTGGGCCATGTTGGCCAGGCACACCAGGGCCTTGGCACCCGAGTCGTTGAATTGGTGTTCCATCTCCCGCGCGGTGTACAGTGGGTTGGTGTTGACCACGATCAGCCCGGCACGCATGGCACCGAAGACCGCGACCGGGTATTGCAGGACATTGGGCAATTGCACGGCAATACGGTCACCCGGCTTGAGGTCGGTATGCTGCTGCAGCCAGGCGGCAAACGCCCCCGACAACGCATACAACTCGCCATAAGTGATAGTCTTGCCCAGGTTGCTAAAGGCCGGTTTGTCGGCAAAGCGTTGGCAGGATTGCTTGAGTACCGCCTGGATATTGGGGAATTCGTCAGGATTGATTTCCGCCGTAATCCCGGCTGGGTACTTATCCTTCCAAAAATTTTCGATCATGGAAGCCCACTCCTTCAGCAACAGCGAAGTTCGATTCACGCGTCGATGCGCTTATTATTGATATGAGATGACGGTTCGTTGCAAACCGGATCATCTGGAAGCGGGCCGAGAGTAACAGCTTTGCCTGGGGTCGCCTAGAGGCCAAAAGAGGCCTTACGGTCACAAAAATGACTCAATGAACAATACAAGTCATTTTTAGAGTAATTATCCAAAATGTCGCAGATAAGGCTGTATACAGCCTTTTAGAGCAGTTCAGAGGCATTCGCGGGTAAACCCGCTCCTACATCAGGCGGTGTAAGAGCGGATTTACCCGCGAAGAAGCCATCCTGGTTTCACGCTATGTCGCGCAACTCACGCCGCAAAATCTTGCCCACCGGCGTCATCGGCAATGACTCGCGCAGCACAATGTGCTTGGGGACCTTGTAGCCGGTGAGGTTGGCCTTGCAGTAGGCCTTCAGCTCATCAACGCTCACTCCGCCCTCGCGCGGTACCACGAACAGCTTGACCGCCTCGCCTGAACGCTCGTCCGGCACGCCGATTGCCGCACAGTTGGCGACCTTGGGATGCCCCATCACCACATCCTCGATTTCGTTGGGGTACACGTTGAAGCCCGAGACGATGATCATGTCCTTCTTACGGTCGACGATGCGGGTGAAGCCGTCCGGGTCGATCACCGCGATATCACCGGTCTTGAACCAGCCTTCTGCATCCAGTGCCTGGGCCGTTGCCTCGGGCTGATGCCAGTAACCCTTCATGACCTGCGGGCCTTTGATGCAAAGCTCGCCCCGCTCGCCCAGCGGCAGTTCGTTACCGTCATCATCGATGACCTTGAACGCAGTACCCGCCACGGGGATACCCACCGTCCCCAGACGCGCCAGCTGGCCGTAAGGGTTGGTGCTGGCTACCGGCGAGGTTTCTGTCAGGCCGTAGCCTTCAACGATGCGGCACCCGGTAAGGTCTTCCCAGCGCTCGGCGGTCGCCTTGACCAGCGCTGTGCCACCAGAGTTGGTGACCTTCAGTGCCGAGAAGTCCAGTTGACGGAAGCCCGGGTGGTCCATCAGTGCGACAAACAGGGTATTGAGGCCCAGCAAGCCAGAGAAACGCCATTTGCCCAGCTCCTTGATGAAGCCGGGAATATCCCGCGGGTTGGTGATCAGCACATTATGGTTGCCTGTCACCATCATGCACATGCAATTCGCGGTGAAGGCATAGATGTGATACAGCGGCAGCGGCGCGATCATCACCTCCTGGCCGTCCTTCAGCAGCTTCTGCCCATCGGGGCCGTGCTGCGAGAAGCAGGCCAGCACCTGCAGCATGTTGGCCACCAGGTTGCCATGGGTGAGCATGGCGCCCTTGGCCAGGCCGGTGGTGCCGCCGGTGTACTGCAGCACAGCGATGTCATCGAGGTTCAGCGACACCGGTTTGGGCGACAGCCCGCGGCCCTCGCGCAGCACCTGCTTGAACGGCACCGCCTGGGGCAACTGGTAAGCTGGCACCATCTTCTTCAACTTGTCGACCACGGTGTTGACCAGCCAGCCCTTGGCGGTCGGCAGCAGGTCGCCCATCTTTGCCTCGATCAGGTATTCGATACCGGTATCAGGCAGTACCTCCTGCACGCGCTTGCCGAACATGTTCAGGTACACCAGCGCACGCGCGCCGCTGTCCTTGAACTGGTGGCGCATCTCGCGCTCGGTGTACAGCGGATTGGTGTTGACCACGATCAGCCCGGCGCGCATGGCACCGAATACGGCGATGGGGTACTGCAGCACGTTGGGCATCTGCACGGCGATGCGCTCACCCGGTTTGAGGTCGGTGTGCTGCTGCAACCAGGCAGCGAAGGCAGCCGAATGGCGCTCCAGTTCCGCGTAGCTGAGGGTCACGCCGAGGTTGCTGAACGCCGGGCGGTCGGCAAAGCGTTTGCAGGAGCGTTCGAACACCTCGACGACCGAGGCGTAGGCATTGATGTCGATGGTGGAAGGCACGCCCGCCGGGCGCTTGTCATTCCAGAAGTCGGCTTGCATTTATTATTGTTCCTCTGCCTGGACCTGCACTGCGTCCTTTAGTCCTTTACCTGATCGCCTGCTGGCGAAAAGGCGTTGATCCGACGTTAGCAGGTAAGCCCAAGGTGGCATATACGCCAAGTGCCGCCATTAACATTGTGAATCTTATTTGTGCCCCTCCTGCAATCCGGCCGGTTGTGCATACACTGTTCGGGTAACCGCGCGCACAAGGACCCGCCATGCCCCACGACGCCTTCTGGCTGCCCGCCAGTGAGCACTGCAGCCTTTACGTACACCAATGGCTGCCGGCCACACCGGTGAAGGCCGTGGTGCTGCTGGCCCATGGCATGGCCGAGCATGCCGGGCGCTACCAGCGCCTGGGCCAGGCCCTGAGCGAGGCCGGCTTTGCCCTGTTCGCAGCCGATCAGCGTGGCCACGGGCGCACTGCCGAACTGGGCAGCCTCGGCCTGTTCGCCCGACATCATGGCTGGAATGCCGTAGTCAACGACCTGGGATGTGTGGCCCAGCACATCGGCCAGCAGTACCCGTGCACGCCGCTGTTCCTGTTCGGCCACAGCATGGGCAGCTACATCGCCCAGGCCTACCTGCTGCATCACAGTGGCAGCCTGCACGGGGCGATCCTCAGCGGCTCCAACTACCAACCGGCCGTGCTGTACCGCTTTGCGCGGCTGATTGCCCGGCTGGAGTCCTGGCGCCAGGGGCCACTGGGCAAGAGTGCACTGATCGAATGGTTGTCCTTCGGTTCGTTCAACAACGCCTTCAAGCCCAACCGCACGGCATTCGACTGGCTCAGCCGCGACCCGGACGAGGTCGATCAGTACGTGAACGACCCGTTATGTGGCTTTCGCTGCACCAACCAGTTGTGGCTCGACCTGCTACAAGGCTTGGCGCAGATCAGTCAGCCGGGTAACCTCGCGCAAATCGATCCCAACCTGCCGATGCTGGTGATCGGCGGTGAATGTGATCCGGTCAGTGCCGGCAAGCGTCTCACCCACCTGGCCGACGCCCTGCGCGCGACCGGCAACCGACATGTACAGCTGCGCGTCTATCCGGAGGCGCGGCATGAAGTACTCAACGAAACCAACCGTGGCGAGGTCATCGCCGACATTCTCGGCTGGCTTGAACAGGCGCTGGCCCTTGGCCGCCCTGCACGCAGCGAATGATAGCCGCCCTCGCCCAACGCTTAAGGAAGCATCGATGTCCCAGGTCACCAACACGCCTTACGAAGCCCTCGAAGTCGGCCAGAAGGCCGAGTACAAGAAGTCCGTTGAAGAACGCGACATCCAGCTGTTCGCTGCGATGTCCGGTGACCACAACCCGGTTCACCTGGATGCCGAGTTCGCCGCCAAGAGCATGTTCCGCGAACGTATTGCCCACGGCATGTTCAGCGGCGCGCTGATCAGTGCTGCAGTGGCCTGCACACTGCCTGGCCCTGGCACCATCTACCTGGGCCAGCAGATGAGCTTCCAGAAGCCGGTGAAAATCGGCGACACCCTGACCGTGCGCCTGGAAATCCTCGAGAAGCTGCCCAAGTTCAAGGTGCGCATCGCCACCAACGTGTACAACCAGAACGACGAGCTGGTGGTCGCGGGTGAAGCCGAGATCCTGGCACCGCGCAAACAGCAGACCGTCGAGCTGGTGTCGCCGCCGAACTTTGTGGCTAGCTGAAGTGTGATGCAGCCAGCACCTACTTCAAGGCTGCTCTCCTGGGTAACCCGCTAATTCGTTGATTTAGCGGGCATCCTGTGGGATATGGGCTGGCCCGCAAAGAGCCGGCACACCCCACATCATTCGATAGCCTGCAAGCGCCGCTCGATATGCCGCCGTTCTGGCGCCTGCCGTGTCAAGGCCAGCGCCTGCTGCCAGGCCGCACGCGCCGCGTCCACCTGCCCCAGCTGGCAATGCAACTCGGCGCGCGCCGCATGTGCCAGGTGATAGTCCAGCAACTCCCCCCGCGCCAGGATCCCTTCGACTTCCCGCAAGCCAACCTCCGGCCCATCCCGCTTCGCCAGCGCCACCGCCCGGTTCAGCTCCACCACCGCTGATGGCCAATACCGCTGCAATACGTCATACAGCCCGACGATCTCCCCCCAGTCGGTTTCTTCAGCCGTCGCCGCCTCGGCATGCACAGCAGCAATCGCCGCCTGGACGGTATAGGCCCCGAATGCACGGCTCTGCAGGGCCTGGCGCACCAGTTCACAGCCTTCGACAATGAACTGCCGGTCCCACAGGCTACGATCCTGCTGCTCCAGAACCACCAGATTGCCTTGGCCATCGATTCGCGCCCGTTGCCGGGACGCCTGCAGCAACATCAACGCCAGCAGGCCGACCGCCTCCGGGTCGGGCAGCAACTGCACCAGCAACCGCGCCAGGCGAATGGCTTCATCACTCAGCGCCTGCTGCAGCAGGGTCTCGCCCGATGACGCCGAATAGCCCTCGTTGAACACCAGGTAGATCACCCGCAACACGCTTTCCAGGCGCTCAGGCAGCTCATTCAGCTCTGGTACCTGGTACGGTATGCCGGCGTCACGGATCTTGGCCTTGGCGCGCACGATGCGCTGGGCGATGGTTGTCGGGCTTTGCAGAAAGGCGCGGGCGATCTGCTCGGTGGTCAGGTCGCAGACTTCGCGAAGGGTCAATGGCACCTGAGCGTCGGGCGACAGGGCCGGATGGCAACAGGTGAAAATCAGCCGCAGGCGGTCATCCGCCAGCAGTTCTTCTTCACTGGGGTCCTGCGCCTGGCCCTCCAGCAGCATGCTCAAGTCAGCCTGGGAGCGGTCGAAGCGGGCGCGCCGGCGCAGCGCATCGATGGCCTTGAAGCGCCCGACAGAGACCAGCCACGCTCGCGGGTTGGCGGGGATGCCGTCGCGTTGCCAGCGTTCGACGGCAACGAAGAAGGCATCATGCATGGCCTCCTCGGCCAGGTCGAAATCACCCAGCAAGCGGATCAGTGTCGCCAGGATGCGCCGCGACTCCTGCCGGTACACGGCCTCGACTTCGGCGCGCACCTGTGCCGGTGCTGTCATCAGTCGGGCATCCGCTGGGTCACCACATCCACAAGACGGTCCAGGCTTTCTCCCCAGCCTTGGTAGAAGCCCATTTCTTCATGAGCCTGGCAGTCAGTGGCATTCCAGTGCCAGGCACGGGCGGTGTAACGGGTTTTGCCCTGTTCCTCGTCAAAGCTGATCACGGCGGTCATGAACGCCTTGTTCGACGGTACCCAACCGGGGCCGAAGGCATCGGTGAACACCAGCCTGCGTGGCGCGGCAATTTCCAGAAAAACGCCCTGGTTCGGGTACTCGCTGCCATCCGGCGCCCGCATCAGAGTGCGAAACAGGCCACCGGCCCACAACTGCATTTCACATTCCGGGGTGGTCATGCCGTGCGGCCCCCACCACTGCATCAGCCACTGGGGTTCGGTCCAGGCGCGGAATACCTTGGCCGGTGGTGCGTCGATCAGGCGGCTGATGGACAACTCGTGTTGCGCTTGCGCAATGGGTGCAAGGCTCATGCTGATTGTTCTCCTTGGCTGTCAGGGTTGCAGCTCACGCACTGGTCGCACCTCGACACTGCCGACCCGCGCGGCAGGGATACCCTTGGCGATACTCAGCGCTTCGTTGAGGTCGCGGGCCTCCACCAGGTAAAAGCCGGCCAGTTGCTCCTTGGTTTCGGCAAACGGGCCATCAGTCAGGCTCATATGCCCGTTGCGCATGCGCACCGTGGTAGCAGTCTGCACCGACTTCAGCGCCTCGGCCGCCAGCATTCGCCCGGAACCGTGAATGGCTTCGGCGTAGGCCATGCATTCGGCGTCTTCCGGGCTGTCGGGCAGGCTGTGCAACAGCCCCTCGTCACAATAGACCAGGCACAGGTATTTCATGGTCGCCTCCAGGGCATTTGGCTAAGTGCGTTTGGCGATAACGGCTCAGGGCTTGAGATCGAACAGGGCTTTTTGCGTTTCCATGTCGAAAGGCGCCGACCAGTGTTCGTGGATTACCTGCCACTGGCCGCCTTGACGACGATAGCCCACCGTGGCGCGCATGAAGCCGCACTGGCTTTCGTCATCGCCCGGGCCGCAGCGGTTCAGCCAATGGGCCAGGGCCAGATCGCCAGCGGCGTGCACGGTAAGTTGGGCAAGTTCGAAGACCATGGGGCCGGTGCACATGCCCATGCACATTTCCCAATGCGCCGTGTAGGCGGACTTGCCTTTGAATTGCAGGGCCTGGATGGCATCGAAGGCGACGATATCGTCGGCGTAGGGGGCGATGATGCCCGGGATGTCGCGATCGCGCACGGCTTGCATCCAGCGCTCGATCAATTGGCGGATTTCGGATTCGGCTGCGGTGCTCATCGGGGGGTCCTCCGACAGGACAGGGTGTTTTGGCACACTGCGTGCGTGCCTTCACTTATGGTCGAACTGAGGGAGGGGGAATCGACAGTGGGGGAGAATATTTTGTATGGGGGCAGCTGAGAGCGTGCATCAGGGACTGCCTGGGGAATGTTCTCGGTGAATGTTCTCGGTGATTGGGCGCCTGGGAGATCGAGCGCCGCCCGCGCGGCGCATCGCGAGCAAGCTCGCTCCTACATTTGTTTCGGGCCAGTTATTCCTGAGGCAGAAGCGCGCGGCCCTTTGGCGCCCTCCTCGATATCGGGTGGAGCAAACAAGGCGGTCGCGCGCGTAGGCACAGGCAATACTGGCCAGAAACAAATGTAGGAGCGAGCTTGCTCGCGATGCGCCGCGCGGGCGGCGCTCGATCCCACGGGCGGTGAAAATGCCGCGGCGATCACATGGAAGCCAGCAGCAACTTTCATCGCACTACCTAGCTATCACCCCTGCTGGCAACCTTCACCCATGGCCCGGTACTGAATGGTGTGCACCTGGCCCTGATGGTCTTCATAGGTCATGGTCGCAGGTACCACTTCGCAGACATTGGGGATGGTCGACAGGTTGATCACCCGCTTGATGTCCAGGTTCATCGAGTAGTCGTACTGCTGAGCCACAGGCTCGCTGGAAACGGGTTTGGCCTCATCGGCGAGGGCGAACGAGGACATACCGACCAATGCAAGAATCAGTAATGGTTTCATGTGGTTTTGCCTTTTGCGCGTTCAAGCTGATCGATTGACTTCTATTGCCGTATCCGGCGCGGAGAAGTTGTCATCTATGGTCTAGATGGCACGAAGTACCGATCCCGCTTCGTACTGCCAGGGGGGATGAACAAAATTCTACTCCCGGCCAGCAATAGTTGAACCCCGGAGTCGGATATTCACCCTTGCCGGTTTTGCAACAATCTGCGACAAAGTGGCCGCAAATCATCAGGCCAGAGCCTCTGGCCACGTTTCAGGGTAGGACTCACCATTTCTGAACAATTGTCCTGTTCGAAGCTTTCGGACACAGAACGCCGTTTGCTGGACCACTTCTACCGCCAGCACAGCTCACGCATGCGCGCTGCAAGCGATGCCGAACTGTGGGTAGCGCGGGCGCCTGGCATCATCGCCGGGCTGAGCTTGAGTGCGGTGAGTGAGGGATTCTGGCTGACCGGCCTGTTCGTCGACCCGCAGCGACGCAGCCAAGGGGTGGCCGCGCGGTTGGTCGAGGCAGCGCTGGCGCAAGTTGGCGGGCCTGTCTGGCTATTCTGTCATCCCGAGCTAACGCCCTTCTACCAGCGCCTGGGCTTCGACCTGGCCCAGCAACTGCCAGAAGCCCTGGCCAGCCGCCTGCAACGCTATCAGCGCAACAAACGCCTGGTAGCCCTGCAGCGAGGTCAGTCCTCGCTGACCTCGAGCCCGGGGAACAACACATCGGTGTAGCCGAACCTGGCGAAGTCCTGGATGCGCGAGGGGTATAGCCGGCCAATCAGGTGGTCGCACTCGTGTTGCACCACCCGTGCATGGAAGCCATCGGCAAAGCGGCTGATCGGGTTGCCGTGGGGGTCGATGCCTTGGTAGCCGATATGCTTGAAGCGCGGCACCACGCCGCGCAGGCCAGGCACCGACAGGCAACCTTCCCAGCCGTCCTCGACCTCGCTGGAGGTCGGGGTGATGACCGGATTCAGCAGAATGGTCTGCGGCACCGCCTCGGCTTCGGGGTATCGCTCGCTGCGCTCGAAGCCGAAGATCACCAACTGCAGGTCGATGCCGATCTGCGGGGCAGCCAGGCCCACACCGCCTACGTGACGCATGGTTTCGAACATGTCGTCGATCAACTGCTGCAGTTCGGCACTGCCAAGCATGTGCTCGGGCACTGGCGGTGCGATGCGCAGCAGGCGTTCATCGCCCATCTTGAGAATGTCACGGATCATCAGGGGTTCGGCTCGACGCTATGAGGCTTGCTCGGGTTCGGGTGCTCGTGACCCAGTACAGTCAAGGTTTCCTTGGGCTTATCCTCGTCGAAGTCTTTCTCGCCCGGGTTCTTGCCTTCGGCTGACATGTGCTCGATCACCGCATTCATTTCGGCGCCGAGCAACAACACGGCGGCCGAAATATAGAAATACAGCAACAGCACGATGATTGCACCAATGCTGCCGTACATGGCGTTGTAATCGGCAAAGGTCTTCACGTAGTAGGCAAAGCCCAGTGAGGCCACGATCCACACCACCACCGCCAGCACCGAGCCTGGGGTGATGAAGCGAAACTGCTGTTTCACATCAGGCATCACGTAATAGATCAGGGCCACTGCCACCATCAGCAGAATGATGATCACCGGCCAGCGCAGGATGGTCCACAGTGTGACGATGAACTCCTGCATGCCGATCTGGGCGGCGATCCATTCCATCACCTGGGGGCCCAGTACCATCAGTGCTGCGGCCGCAAGCAGCATGCCAGCCAGGCCCACGGTGTAGAAAATGGAAAGCGGGATACGCTTCCACACCGGGCGACCTTCGGGCACATCGTAGGCGGCGTTCATGGCGCTCATCATCAGGCGCACGCCAGCGGAGGCGGTCCACAGGGCGATCACGATACCCACCGACAGCAGCCCGCCCTTGGATTGTTGCAACTGGTCGATCACCGGATTCACCTGCTCCAGCGCCTGGGGCGGCAATACCAGTTCCGATTGCAGACGCAGCCAGGAGAAAAAGTCCGGCAGGTGCAGGAAACCGATCAGGGCAATCAGGAACAACAGGAAGGGGAATAGCGAGAACAGCGCCTGGTAGGCCAGCGCTGAGGCATAGGTGGACATCTCGTCGTCGAGGAATTCCTTGACGGTGCGAACCAGCACGCGGTGCAGGGGCAAGCCGCGCAGGTCGGGGAAAATCATAGCGTCTCCTTTCGCCGCTTGATCGTTACAACAGACAAGTCTAATAGACCCTGCCCGTGCTGTGCTGCTCCCGGCCGTGGTTGAAGAATTTGCTTACGTAGAGTGCCGGCCTCTTCGCGGGTTCGTCCGCGAAGAGGCCGGCACAGGCCGTCTCAAGTCAAGGCTTCTTCACCGCATCCTTCACATTGCCCTTGATCTGTTGCGCCTCGCCTTTCAGCTCCTGCGCCTTGCCTTCGGCCCGCAGCTTGTCGTTGTCGGTCACCTTGCCAACACCCTGTTTCACGTTGCCGATCGCTTCGTTGGCCAAGCCTTTCGCTTTGTCTTTAGTACCGCTCATGGCAAAACTCCTGCAAATGGAGACACGTGAACCGTGTCGACATTAGGTGGACCCAACGCCTTCGCCAGGAGTTTCAACGGATTTCCCGGTCAGAAGCCGGACGGTAAGACTGCGGGCGAATACCGCACAAGCCGGTGAAGAGGCTCGCACATGCGCCGCCAGTTACAAACCTTGCCCCGCCCCGTGCCACCCCTCACAATGCAGGCCTTCATAGCGTCAACCCGCAGGAACCTGCATGAAACTCGACAAACCCGCCGCCATCGCCCGGCGCAACGAAGCATTGGCCCGCCCAGTGCTGACCAGCAGCAATACGCTGTTCGCCGTCCTGGACAACAAACGCAACCTGTGGTGGTTCGAAGTGCCAGTGGCACTGCTGGGCAAAGGCCAGGCCGACTGGGTCAACCTGCTGCTGCACACGCCAGAAAGCGATGAGCTGCAGCACCTGAAGGTACCCACCAATTTCCTCAAGGCTCACCTGGAGCAGATGGAAGTGCGCAAGCCTGGCAAGCGCCGCTCCACCATCAGCCTGGCCCTCAGCGCCGACCGTGACTCGCTGCTGCGCGACACCCGCCCGGGTGGCGAGCAGCTGGACTTCCGCAACTTCGTACAGCCGTAACGCGGTCAGGCTTTCTCGATACGATCGTCATGGATGACGATCAGGCCCTGCTTGAACAACCCGCCAATGGCCTTCTTGAAGTTGCCCTTGCTGACGTTGAACAGCTTGCTGATCAGCGCAGGGTCACTCTTGTCGCACACCCCCAACACCCCGCCTTCGGCTTCCAGGCGCGCCATGATCTGCTCTTGAAGGGTGTCCGCCAGGGCGGCGCCTACCGGCTGCAGGCTCAGTGAAATCTTGCCGTCCTGGCGCATTTCCTTGATGAAGCCTTTCTCGTGCATGCCCGAGCGCAAGAACTTGAACACCTCGTTCTTGTGGATCAGGCCCCAGTGGCGGTTGTTGATGATGGCCTTGAAGCCCATCGGCGTTTCGCCGGCCACCAGTAGCTCGACCGGCTGACCAACCTTGTAGTCGGCCGGGGTGACATCGAGATAGCGGTCCAGGCGCGAGGTGGCAGTGATCCGGCGGGTACGCTTGTCGAGGTACACGTGCACCACGCAGTAATCGCCAATCTTCAGCGGCCGTGCCTCTTCCGAGTACGGCATCAGCAAGTCCTTGGACAGGCCCCAGTCCAGGAAGATACCGGCACCGTTGATGTCCTTGACCTTCAGGCTGGCAAACTCGCCAACCTGCACCTTGGGCTTCTCGGTGGTGGCGATCAGCTGGTCTTCGCTGTCCAGGTAGATGAACACGTTCAACCAGTCATCGACCTCGGTCTCGGCGTTTTTCGGGATGTAGCGCCCGGGCAGCAGGATCTCGCCATCGGCGCCGCCGTCCAGGTACAGACCGAAGTCCACGTGTTTCACGATTTGCAAACTGTTGTAGCGCCCAAGCAGAGCCATTTCCGATGATCCTCAAGACAAGGCGGCTATTCTACACCTGAAGCCACCACATGGCCCGACCACTCATGCAGTGGAACCGCCAGCCCGCACTTGCATCTACCTTCTGGCCAGCCTGAGGAAGGAACAGCACATGCCGCTACGCCTGCCCAAAGCCCTGCTTATCGCCATCGGCTTCGCCCTGGCCTTGGCCGCCTGCAGCCGCATCGATCTGGCCTATCGCAACCTCGACCGCCTGGTGCCGTGGTCGCTGAGCGACTACCTGGACATGAACCGCGAGCAAAGGGCGCTGCTGGACGATCGGTTGCGCGAGCACCTGGCCTGGCATTGCAAGACTCAACTGCCCGGCTACCTCGACTGGCTCGATCGGCTACGTGGCATGGTCGCCGCCGGCCAGGTGACCGACCAGGCCCTGCAACAAAGCACCCTCGACGTGCGTGAAGCGATTGGTCGGGTGACCGAGGAAATCACCCCGTCAGCCACCGAACTGCTGCGTGGCATGAGCGACGACCAGGTAGCGAAAATGCGTGAGGCCTTCCGCGAAGACATCAGTGAGCGGCAGAAGCAGTATGTGGATACGCCCTTGCCGAAGCAGATTGCCCGCCGTAGCGAGCGCATGGAAAAACGCCTGGCACCCTGGTTTGGCGAGTTGACTGCGGTACAGAAGCAACGCATCCAGACCTGGTCTCAAGCGCTGGGTGACCAGAACCGTGAATGGATCGCCAACCGCGCCCACTGGCAGCAGCAATTGCTGTTGGCGATGAACCAGCGCAACGACTCCAGCTTCGAGCCGCGCCTGGCGACCTTGTTGCAGCGCAAGGAAAGTTTGTGGACACCCGAGTACCGGGCGGCGTATCGGAATACCGAGCGCCAGGCGCGCAGCCTGCTGGTTGACCTGGTGCAGCAAAGCACTCCGCAGCAGCGGCGGTTCCTGCAGGAACGGTTGGGCAAGGTGCGCACCCATTTGAGCGATATGAAGTGTTTGAAGGGCTGACAGCCCTGTTCGACCTGATTCACCGGGCCTTGCGCCGATACGGAAACACATCGATCACTTTCCCTTCACGTATCGCCGCCTGCAGCCCCTTCCAGTAATCCGCGTCATACAGTTCCCCATGCAAGCGGCTGAACAACCGCCGCTGGCCCATATCGGCAAACAGAAACGGCGGAAACTCTTCGGGGAACACATCATGCGGCCCGATCGAGTACCACGGCTCGCCCGACATTTCGTCCTCCGGGTAACGCGGTGGCGGGATGTGGCGGAAATTCACCTCGGTCAGGAAGCTGATTTCGTCATAGTCGTAGAACACGACCCGGCCATGGCGGGTCACGCCAAAGTTTTTCAGCAGCATGTCGCCGGGGAAGATATTTGCCGCCGCCAGCTGCTTGATGGCCAGGCCGTAGTCCTCCAGTGCCTCCAGCACCTGGCCCTCGGTGGCATGCTCCAGGTACAGGTTCAACGGCGTCATGCGCCGCTCGGTCCAACAGTGGCGGATCAGCACCGTGTCGCCCTCCAGCGCCACCGTCGACGGTGCCACCTCCAGCAACTCGGCCAGGCAATCCGGCTCGAACTTGCTGCGCGGAAAGCGAAAATCGGCAAACTCCTGGGTGTCGGCCATACGGCCCACCCGGTCGACGCTTTTCACCAGCCGGTACTTGTCGATCACCGTGGCGCGGTCCACGGTTTTCGATGGCGAAAAGCGGTCCTTGATGATCTTGAACACCGTATTGAAGCCGGGCAAGGTGAACACGCTCATGACCATGCCCCGCACCCCTGGCGCCATGACAAAGCGGTCATCACTGCTGGCAAGGTGGTTGATCAGCGCGCGGTAGAACTCCGACTTGCCCTGCTTGTAGAACCCGATCGAGGTGTATAGCTCGGCAATGTGCTTGCCTGGAAGGATGCGCTTGAGGAAATTGACGAACTCGGCCGGCACCGGTACATCGGCCATGAAGTAAGAGCGGGTGAACGAAAAGATGATCGACACCTCGGCCTCGTCGGTGATCAATGCATCGGCCTCGATACCGTGGCCCTCGCGGTGCAGCAAGGGGATCACCAACGGCCACTGTTCATCGCTGTTGTACAGGCGGCCGACCAGATAGGCCCCCTTGTTGCGGTAAAGCACGGGTACAAACAATTCCACGGCCAGCGCCGGGTCCTTGCACACCCAGTCGGGCAGGCATTCGCGCAGTTGTTCTTCCAGCCGCGTCAGGTCGCCCTCCAGGTCGCCATAGGGCATGTCGAATGGGTAATCGGCGAACACCGCGCGCAGCAAGTTCCTGAGACTGCCGTCAAGCCGATAGGTACGGGTTTGCGCGGCGCGCTCGCGGCCGCGCATGGAAGGCCGGGTGGTGTGGATGAACATGCAGCCGTCGCTGATCTGGTCATGGCTGAACAGGCTGCAAAACAGCGAGTTGTACCAGGTCTCTGCCAGCTCGTCGTCCAGCCGTGGGTCGATCAGGTGGATATAGGCGTTTTTCACCAGTGGCCACTGTTCCACGTCCAGCAGCACCTCCGTGGCAAAAGCCTGACGCAGCCAGCCGTTGACTTCGGAGACTTTCTCTTCATAGAGATTGATGCGGGCGGCGGCGGCCTGCTGAATATCCTGCCAGTGCGCCTGCTCGAAGCGCTTGCGGGCTCCGAGGGTGATGCGCTGGAAATGATCGCGGTAGTCGTCGAAGCCGGCGAGGATCATCCGGGCGATTTCGACAGCGGGCCAGGGCTGGGACATGCGTGGGGCCTCGGAGCTGGGATTGAGTACAGAGCTTAGCCGCCCTTGGCTTCATGGGTTACTGCTATTGAAGGCCCGAGCTGTAGTTGCACCTGCCTTGCCCAGAGCCCCGCAGCCCAAGAGGAATTACACAGCAAGAAAGCACAAGAATCCCCCCGCCCCCTGGCGTACACTCGCGCCCCTGCCTTACCTTCGGAGACCGTTGTGAGCCCCATCGCCCTAGCCCGCCTGCTGACCCTTGCCGCCGTCTGGGGAGCGAGTTTCCTGTTCATGCGCATCATCGCCCCCGAACTGGGCACGGTGCCGACCGCGTTCTTCCGGGTGTCCATCGCCTGCCTGGGCCTGATCGTGCTACTCGCCGCCGCCCGGGTGCGCTGGGACTTCCAGGGTAAGCTCGGCGCGTGCCTGGTGCTGGGCATGATCAACTCCGGCATCCCCGCCACCTTCTACTCGGTGGCGGCCCAGGTGCTGCCTGCCGGCTATTCGGCGATCTTCAACGCCACCACCCCGTTGATGGGCGTGCTGGTCGGCGTACTGTTCTTCCGTGAGCCAATGACCCTGGCCAAACTCTGCGGCATCTTCCTTGGCCTGTTCGGCGTCGGCATCCTCAGCGGCGCCGGCCCGGTGGCACTGGACATGGCCCTGCTGCAAGGCGCCCTCGCCTGCCTGGCGGCCACTACCTGCTACGGCTTTGCCGGGTTCCTCGCCCGCCGCTGGATCAGCGGCCTGGACAGCCGTCTTTCCGCGCTGGGTAGCATGCTCGGCGCCACACTGATGCTGACCCCGCTGTTCGGCTGGAGCGCACTCTCCCAGCCGCCCGCCAGCTGGGGGGGCTGGGAGGTGTGGTTGTCGTTGCTGGGGCTGGGGCTGCTGTGCACGGCATTCGCCTACATTCTTTACTTCCGCCTGCTCGAGGAAATCGGCCCGGTAAAAGCCAGCACCGTAACGTTCCTGATCCCGGTATTCGGCGTATTGTGGGGGGCATGGCTGCTGAACGAGCCATTGTCGATGGCGCACCTATACGGCGGCCTGCTGATTGGCCTGGCCTTGTGGCTGGTGCTGCGCCCGGCGCGCAGCTGAAGCGGAGTACTGCATGAACAGCGCGTACAAAAAGGTTTTGTTCCGCCTGGAACAGGACGAGAACGGCTACCCGCCGGCTTCGGTCGAGGGCCTGTGGGCCAAGGCCGTGGAAGGCGGCTATGCCGTCGACAACATCCCCTTCCATGTCTATGGCATCGCCCCGGGCGACGTGATCGACACCCGCGAGGAAGAAGGCGAAACCTGGTTCGCAGAACTGCGCCACAGCAGCGGTAGCTCGGTGTTCCGGGTGGTCGTCAAACCTCCGGAAATCCTCGACCAGGTACGTGCGGCATTGCTGGATTTCGGCTGTGCCTGTGAAACCGAGCAAGCAGTGAAGATGCTGGCGGTCGAGGTCCCGCCGCAACGCTCGCTCGACACCCTGCTCTACTACCTGCTCACCCAGCGCGAAGCCGGCCTGCTGGACTTCGAGGAAGGCGTGTTGCGCCACGCCATCCCCGAAGAATTCCGCTAGGGCCTACGCTTCGGCCAGGCGCGGGGCGGGCTTGCGAAACACGAACAGCAGCCCAACCACGATCAGCCCCATGCCCAGCAAGCTTAGCGGCGCCAGGCGATTACCGAAGATCAGCAAGTCCATCACTGCAGTCACTGCCGGCACCAGGTAGAACAGGCTGGTGACATTGACCAGATTGCCCTTGGCGATCAGCCGGTACAGCAGCAGGGTTGCCAGCAGCGAGACCACCAGGCCCATCCACAGCAGCGCACCGACGAAGCTGCCGGTCCACTCGACATGGAGCGGTTGCAAAGGTGCGAACAGCGCGCACATGGCAAAGCCGGCCAGGTACTGCAGCGGCAGTGTGCCCATGGGGTTGTCGGTAATGCGCTTCTGCAGGATCGAGCCAAAGGTCATGCTGACCAGCGCCAGCAGGGCGAACAGCATCCCCCCCAGCGATACCCCGCCCAGGTTGATGCCCTGGTAGACCACCATGATCAAGCCGCCCAGCCCCAAACCCAGGCCGAACAAACGGCTCCAGGAACGCTGGCGCTCCATCAGCACCACGGTGAGGATCGGTTGGACGCCCATCACCGTCGCCATGACACCAGGGGTGACATGGGTATCAAGCGCCAACAGATAGAAGATCTGATAGGCACCGAGCAGCACACAGCCTGTACCCAGGGCGCGCAGAATGCTCCCGCGAGTACGCGGCCAGCGCAGCCCTAGCAACGGGCCGATCAGCAACAGGCCAGCCAGGGCCAGCGCCGAGCGCAACAGCAGAAAGGCGAACGGGCTGGCATGCGCCAGGCCAAGTTTGGAGACGATCGCCCCGCTGCTCCACAGCAGGACGAACAGGCAGGTAGTGGCCGCAGAGGCCACGGACGCTTTGGTAAAGACAGACATGAATTGCCACCTGATAGTAGGCAGATAAGCCAAACGGACGGCGTGCGCTTCGACGTGAGAAGTGGCCGACCGTGTTCAGTAGGTTGCGCGTGCGAAGGGTTGCGGCACGAAGCCGATCAGCCCAGCACAACCACGCAATGAGGCGGAGCTACGCCGCCTACGACGCCACTGACAGGTGGTGGGGAGTGACAGATCATGACCGGCTGCTGGCTACCACGCACGACCATGCCCGCGACTGGCGCGATGGCAAAGCGTGTGGTGGAAGGAATGGCAGGCATGACAGCGGTCTTTGAGGAAGTGAATGTTCTGGAATATAGCGAGTGATTCTTCGCGGCACAAGCCTGCTTTCACAGGCTCTGCTCATCCTTCAAGGAGGGTGATGCTCTTGTGGAAGCGGGCTTGGCCCCGCGAAGAGGCCCGAACAAACTACAAAAATCAGAACAACCAGCGATACAGCAGATACGCCACCACCACCGCCAGTACCGGCCGCAGCACGCGGTAAGCCTTGGGGTTGGCGCGTTTGAACTGCTTCACATGGCTGCTGATCTTGTTGCTGAAGCGCTTGCTCCAGGCGTACGCCTGGTTGATCCCGCCCACGCGCTCTTCGTCGGTGTTCTGCGGCGCGGTGGCGCGGCCGAGGAAGGCACTGACCTTACGGTTGATGCGCGTCATCAGCGGGCTACTCAGCGGGCGCTCGATATCGCAGAACAGGATCACGCGGGTTACGTCGGTTTCGTTCTTGACCCAGTGCACATAGGTTTCATCGAACATCACGTCTTCGCCATCACGCCAGGCGTACTGCTCACCGTCCACGTAGATGCGGCATGCGTCGGAGTTCGGCGTGGACAGCCCCAGGTGATAACGCAGCGAACCTGCGAACGGGTCGCGGTGCGGGTTCAGGTGGCTGCCGCCGGGCAGCAGGGCGAACATTGCGCCCTTCACATTGGGGATGCTGCTGACCAGCTCGACAGTGCGCGGGCACAGGGTTTGCGCCGAAGGCAGCGGTTTGTCGTACCACTTCAGGTAAAAGCGCTTCCAGCCCTTCTTGAAAAACGAACCAAAGCCGGCGTCGTTATCTTTCTCGGCGGCACGGATATAGCCTTCGTCGAACAGGCGCATGGCCTCTTCGCGGATTTCCTGCCAGTTGTCCTTCAGCACGTCCAGCTCCGGGAAGCGCTGACGGTCCAGATAGGGCTTGGACGGCACGCCGGAAAACAGGTACATCAACGCGTTGTAGGGGGCGAACAGCGCAGAATGGTTGACGAACTGGCGCAACACCGGCAGGCGGGCCTTGCCGCGCAGGTGCACGAACAGCACGCTGCCGAAAAACACCAGCAAGACACCCGCCTTGGCTGCAAAGGAAAAGGTCATGCTTTCACTCCTTGGGGAAGAGCCAGGGCTGCGCTGCCTGCTCTCCAGAAAATCATCCTGCCATCATAAACCGATCCCGCCGCGGTAAAAACAACCCGGGCGGGATCGCATTCATGAAGATTCTGCAATAAACCAGGCCGCCGATTGTTGCGCCGGATCAGCGGCAAGGCCGATTACTGTTGGTTTTCCTGCTCGCTGAACATGTCGCTGAACAGCATGCTCGACAAATATCGCTCGCCCGAATCGGGCAGGATTACGACGATGGTCTTACCCTGCATTTCCGGTTTTTCGGCCAGGCGCACCGCCGCCGCCATTGCCGCACCGCAGGAAATACCGCAAAGGATGCCCTCTTCCTGCATCAGGCGAATAGCCATGGCCTTGGACTCTTCGTCGGTCACCGTCTCCACCTGGTCGACGATCGACAGGTCGAGGTTTTTCGGCACGAAGCCGGCGCCGATGCCCTGGATTTTGTGCGGGCTGGGCTTGAGTTCTTCACCGGCCAGGGTCTGGCTGATCAGTGGCGATGCCACGGGCTCCACAGCCACCGACAGGATGGCCTTGCCCTGGGTATGCTTGATGTAACGCGACACGCCGGTGATGGTGCCGCCAGTGCCCACGCCCGCCACCAGCACGTCGACTGCGCCGTCAGTGTCGTTCCAGATCTCCGGGCCAGTGGTTTTTTCGTGAATGGCCGGGTTGGCCGGGTTTTCGAACTGGCCCGGCAAGAAGTACTGCTCCGGGTCGGAGGCGACGATTTCGTTGGCCTTCTCGATAGCGCCCTTCATGCCCTTGGCCGGATCGGTCAACACCAGCTCGGCGCCCAGTGCCTTGAGCACCTTGCGGCGCTCCAGGCTCATCGAGGCGGGCATGGTCAGCATCAGCTTGTAGCCGCGGGCAGCGGCGACGAAGGCCAGGCCGATACCGGTGTTGCCCGAGGTGGGCTCGACGATGGTCATGCCCGGCTTGAGCTTGCCGCTGCTCTCGGCGTCCCAGACCATGTTCGCACCAATGCGGCATTTGACCGAATAACCCGGGTTGCGCCCTTCGATCTTGGCCAGGATGGTCACGCCGCGCGGGGCGATGCGGTTGATCTGCACCAGCGGCGTGTTACCGATGGAGTGGGCGTTGTCTGCAAAGATACGGCTCATGGCAGGGGTCCTTGGCATGAAAAAGCAGGGAAATGCCTCAAGGGTAAGCCCGCGGCAGTGGCCCGTAAAGCCTGTTCGAACTCAGCCCGCCGCGGTGCGGTCAACCGCACATCCTGCCTTGGAGACCGCCTCATGAAAGCCCGCTATCGCTGGCCGCTGGTCGGCCTGGCCAGCCTGACCGTGCTGCTGGTGGCGCTGCACCTGGCCCTGCCCTACCTGGTGCGCGACTACCTCAACGACAAGCTGGCCGACATGGGTGACTACCGCGGCCAGGTGGCCGATGTGGACCTGGCCTGGTGGCGCGGTGCGTATCAGATCAATGGGCTGAAGGTCGTCAAGACCACCGGCAAGGTGCCAGTACCGCTTCTCGACGCCCCACTGATCGACCTTTCGGTGAGCTGGCGTTCGTTGTGGTACGACAAGGCAGTGGTGGCGGAGGTGACGTTCGTGCACCCCGAACTGAACTTTGTCGACGGTGGTAGCAAACAGGCATCGCAGACCGGTCAAGGTATCGACTGGCGCCAACAGCTGGAAAAACTCCTGCCCATCACCCTCAACGAAGTGCGTATCGACAACGGCGTGCTGACGTTCCGTAACTTCAACTCCAAGCCACCGGTCGACCTCAAGGCCACCCGGTTGAATGCCAGCATCCACAACTTGACCAATGTGCGCGACCAGAAAGGCCGTCGCGATGCCAGTTTCGAAGGTACGGCGCTCATAGCGGGGGATGCAAAGGTAGAAAGCCGTGCCACCTTCGACCCGTTCAGTGATTTCGATGACTTCGAATTCAGGCTTCGCGCCACCGGCATCGAGCTGCGCAAGCTGAATGACTTTGCCAGCGCCTACGGCAAATTCGACTTCAATGCCGGGCACGGTGACGTGGTCATCGAGGCCCAGGCAGAAAACGGCCGGCTGAACGGCTATATAAAACCGCTGCTGCGCGATGTCGACGTGTTCGACTGGCAACAGGACGTCGAGGAAAAGGACAAGGGTTTCTTCCGTTCGGTGTGGGAGGCCTTGGTGGGTGCGACCGAGACGGTGCTTAAGAACCAGCCGAAAAACCAGTTCGCTACCCGGGTGGAACTCAGTGGCAGTGTGCGCCAACAGGATATCAGTGCCTTCGAAGCGTTCTTGCAGATCCTCCGTAACGGGTTTATCCAGGCATTCAATGCGCGTTATGAGCAGCCAGCGCCGAAGTCTGACTGAGACAGCGTGACGGGGCATTCAGGGACTGAATACCCGGTCTGCGTTTTCAGCCGCCGGGCCCCGCGTTATAGTCGGAAACAAATCCGGATTATGTGCTGCCTGTTCGGGCCTCTTCGCGGGTAAACCCGCTCCTACACCCCCGTAGGAGCGGGTTTACCCGCGAAGAGGCCCGCAAAGCCCTGAATAGAGGACACCCCCCATGAAGTTCGAAGGCACCCGCGACTACGTCGCCACAGACGACCTGAAACTGGCGGTAAACGCGGCCATTACCCTCGAACGCCCGCTGTTGGTCAAGGGCGAACCAGGCACCGGCAAAACCATGCTCGCCGAGCAGTTGGCGGCTTCGTTCGGGGCGCGCCTGATCACCTGGCACATCAAGTCCACCACCAAGGCCCACCAGGGGCTGTACGAGTACGACGCAGTCAGCCGCCTGCGTGATTCGCAGCTGGGCGTGGACAAGGTGCACGATGTGCGCAACTACCTGAAAAAGGGCAAGCTCTGGGAGGCATTCGAGGCCGACGAGCGGGTCATCCTGCTGATCGACGAAATCGACAAGGCCGATATCGAATTCCCCAACGACCTGCTGCAAGAACTCGACAAGATGGAGTTCTACGTCTACGAAATCGACGAGACCATCAAGGCCAGACAGCGTCCGATCATCATCATTACCTCGAACAACGAAAAAGAGCTGCCGGACGCCTTCCTGCGCCGCTGCTTCTTCCACTACATCGCCTTCCCCGACCGCACTACCCTGCAGCAGATTGTCGACGTGCACTACCCGAATATCAGCCAGTCGCTGGTCAGTGAGGCGCTGGATGTGTTCTTCGACGTACGCAAGGTGCCGGGCCTGAAGAAAAAGCCGTCCACCTCCGAGCTGGTCGACTGGCTCAAGCTGCTGATGGCCGACAACATCGGTGAAGCGGTGCTGCGCGAACGCGACCCGACCAAAGCCATCCCGCCGCTGGCCGGTGCGCTGGTAAAAAACGAGCAGGATGTACAACTGCTCGAGCGCCTGGCCTTCATGAGCCGGCGCGGCAACCGCTGACAGGAGCAGGGCCATGCTGCTCAATCTGTTCAATGAGATGCGTGCGGCCAAGGTGCCGGTCTCGGTGCGTGAGCTGCTCGACCTGCACCAGGCCTTGCAAAAGCGCGTGGTGTTTGCCGACATGGACGCGTTCTACTACCTCGCCCGCGCCATCCTGGTAAAGGACGAACGCCACTTCGACAAGTTCGACCGTGCCTTCGCAGCCTATTTCAAGGGCCTGGAAAACCTCGACCGGCACATTGAGGCGCTGATCCCCGAAGACTGGCTGCGTAAAGAGTTCGAGCGCTCGCTGACCGATGAAGAGCGCGCGCAAATCCAGTCGCTGGGCGGCCTGGACAAGCTTATCGAGGCCTTCAAGAAACGCCTCGAAGAGCAAAAGGAACGCCACGCTGGCGGCAACAAGTGGATTGGTACCGGTGGCACCAGCCCATTCGGCTCGGGCGGTTTCAACCCCGAGGGTATCCGCGTCGGTGACGCCGGCAAGCGTCAGGGCAAGGCGGTAAAAGTCTGGGACCAACGCGAGTACAAGAACCTCGACGACCAGGTCGAGCTTGGCACCCGCAACATCAAGCTGGCCCTGCGTCGGCTACGCAAGTTCGCCCGCGAAGGCGCCGCCGAAGAGCTGGACATTGACGGTACCATCGACCATACCGCGCGTGATGCCGGGTTGCTGAACATCCAGATGCGCCCTGAGCGGCGCAACACCGTGAAGCTGCTGTTGCTGTTCGACATTGGCGGCTCGATGGATGCGCACGTCAAAGTCTGCGAAGAGCTGTTCTCGGCCTGCAAGACCGAGTTCAAGCACCTGGAGTATTACTACTTCCACAATTGCGTTTATGAATCGGTGTGGAAGAACAACCTGCGCCGCACGTCAGAGCGTTTTTCCACCTTCGACCTGCTGCACAAGTATGGTGATGACTACAAGGTGGTGTTCGTCGGTGACGCGGCCATGGCGCCCTACGAGATCACCCAGCCAGGCGGCAGCGTGGAGCACTGGAACGAAGAAGCCGGGTATGTGTGGATCCAGCGCTTCATGGAAAAATTCAAGAAAATCATCTGGATCAACCCTTACCCCAAGCAGGCCTGGGAATACACCGCGTCGACCCATCTGGTGCGGGACCTGATCGAGGACAAGATGTATCCGCTGACCCTGCAAGGGTTGGAGGAAGGGATGCGCTACCTGTCCAAGTGAGGTTGCCCGCTCCAACATCGCCGTCAAGGCATGCACAAGACTTGTGTAGGAGCGGGTTTACCCGCGAAGAGGCCGCCCGCTCTACCGCCAACGGTTCAGGTAATCCTGCTGCTCCCGCCAGGCCTCGTCCTGCACCACCGCCCTGAACCGCACAGAAGCCCCCGGCATGCATTGCGCCAGTTGCGCCAGCGCCAGCGGCGTCAGCGCGCCCAGCCGCGGGTACCCACCAATGGTCTGCCGGTCATTGAGCAACACGATCGGCTGCCCGTCCGGTGGCACCTGCACAGCCCCCAGCGGAATCCCTTCAGAAATCATTGGCGCGCCCTGGTAGACCAGCTGTGGTCCCAGTAAGCGAACGCCCATGCGGTCGGCCCGGCTGTCCAGCGTCCAGTCACTGTTGAACGCTTCGAACAGGCTGGTACCGCTGAATTCACCGATCTGTGCGCCTATCACCAGGTCGAGCACCGGCTTTTTGGCGAACTGCGGGCACAACGCTTGCGGCACTTCGCGCAGGGTTGCTTTGCTACCGGTAAAAGCTAATGCCTGGTCTTTAGCCAGCGCAGCACCCTGGCCATCGATGCCACCCAGTGCTTCACGTACCACAGTGGCACAACTGCCCAGCACGTCCTCGCCCTGAAACCCGCCAGGTGCCGCCAGGTACGCCCGGACGCCCCGTTTTGGCTGTTTCAGGGTCAAGCGCTGGCCCTTGGCCAGGGCAAAGCTGCGCCATGGCGCCAAGGGCTGATCATCGACCCTGGCATCCAGGTCGGCACCGGCCAGGGCCAGCACGCAATCCTGTTCGGCCACCACGCAAAAACCACCCAGCGCCACCTCGACCACTGGCGCCCCCAACGGGTTGCCCAGCAGCCAGTTGGCCCAGTGCATCGCCACCCAGTCCAGCGCCCCGCCCTGGGTCACGCCCAAATGACGCACGCCAAAGCGCCCGGCATCCTGTAACTGGCACAACGGCGTACTGGCCTCGATCCTCAATTGCTTCATCCCTGCGCCTCCACATCACCACCCATGGCCAGGAATTCACTGCGCGAAACCGGCACAAAGCGCACCCGGTCACCGGGTTGCAAGAGGCTGTAACCCTCACGCTCACGGTCGAACAACCGCACCGGGGTGCGCCCGATCAGGTTCCAGCCACCCGGCGATACTGCCGGATACGCCGCCGTCTGACGCTCGGCAATGCCCACGCTGCCCGCCGCCACGCGCTTGCGCGGGGTACTCAGACGAGGGCTGGCCAGGCGCTCATCGACCAGGCCCATGAAGCCGAAACCAGGTGCGAAGCCCAAGGCAAACACCGGGTAATCACGCTCGCAATGCAAGCGAACAATCTCTGCTTCACTCAAGCCGCTGCGGGCCGCCAGCACAGGCAGCTCGGGGCCGACACTGGCGTCGTACCACACCGGGATCTCGTGTCGGCGGCCGCCACTGCCGGTGTCAGGCTGCAAGCTGTCCAGCGCCTGAGCGATTCGCGCCCTCGCCTCGCCCGGCGGCAGGGCAGACTGCACCATCAGCGTGGTGTAGGACGGCACCAGATCCAGCAAGTGCTCGCCGAACGCCGCGCTCAAGCGCCGGCTGGCGGCGAGCATCCATGGCATGTTGGCCTCATCGATACGGTCGAACAGGCGTACCATCAGGCTGTCGATGGCGACCACTTCGATTCGCGGCTTCATCACGCCTCCAGCCCATCGAGGGCCTGGCGAATCTGCCGCACCGCAGCCACCGAACTGTCGTTGTCGCCATGCACGCAGAGGGTGCGGGCGGCGAGCTGCAAGGCACTGCCATCGTCAGCCAACAGCGTTTCGCCTCGGGCCAGACGCACAGCCTGCTCCACCACCCGCGCCGGGTCGTGATGCACCGCGCCCGGCAGCCGCCGCGACAGCAGATGGCCGCTGGCGGTGTATGCGCGGTCTGCGAACGCCTCGAACCACAGCGGTACGCCAACTTCATCGCCCAGTGCCTGGGCGGCTCGGTTGTCGGCGGTGGCCATCAGCATCAACGGCAGGTTGCTGTCATAGGCCGCTACGGCCTCCAGCACGGTACGCAGCTTGAGCGGGTCGGCCATCATGTCGTTGTACAGCGCGCCGTGGGGCTTCACATAGGCCACGCGACCACCCAGCACTTTGCAGATGCCATCCAGCGCACCGATCTGGTAATGCAGCAGGTCGCGGATTTCTTCCGGGCTGCAGGCCATGGAACGGCGGCCAAAGCCGACCAGGTCCGGGTAGGCCGGATGAGCGCCGATAGTCACCCCGTGCTCCAGCGCCAACGCCACGGTGCGGCGCATGATACCGGGGTCGCCGGCATGGTAACCGCAGGCGATGTTGGCGCAATCGATGTAAGGCATGACTTCGGCATCCAGGCCCATGCGCCAGCTGCCGAAACTCTCACCCATGTCGCAATTGAGTAGCAGGCGTTCCACCACGCGGTCTCCCTTGTCGTTGTGCATATGCCTACCTTACCGCGCCTGCAGCTGTTTGCCGCGGGTTTCCGGCAAGCTCAAGGCCGCCACGATCACAATGCCGTAGGACACCGCAGAAAACACGCCGATACCCAGGCCCAGCGGAACATTCTGGCCGAGCATGCCGATCATCAACGGGAACAGTGCGGCTATGACCTTGCCGATGTTGTAGCAGAAGCCCTGCCCCGAACCCCGAATGCGCGTAGGGAACAGTTCGGTCAGAAACGCGCCCATGCCACTGAAGATACCCGAGGCGAAAAAGCCCAGCGGGAGGCCCAGCCACAGCATCACGCCATCGCTGACCGGCATCTGCGTGTACAACAGCACAATGACGAAAGAGCCCACGGCGAACAGGATGAAGTTCTTCTTGCGCCCCAGCAGGTCGGACAGATAAGCGCTGACCACATAGCCCACGTACGAGCCGACGATCACCATGGCCAGATAGCCACCCGTGCCCAGCACACTCAGGCCGCGCTCGTTCTTCAGGAAGGTTGGCAGCCACGAGGTGATGGCGTAGTAACCGCCGAGCGCACCGGTGGTCAGCAGGGATGCCCGCACGGTGGTCCAGAGCATGCCTGGCGCGAGGATTTCGTAGAAGCGCGAAGGGGCCTCGGCGTTTTCCACTGCCTTGGCCTTACGATACACCTCAGGGTCCTTGACCAGGCGGCGAACGAAGATCACGAAAACCGCCGGTACCAGCCCCAGCAGGAACAACGCACGCCAGGCCTGCTCTGCCGGCAGCCAAGAGAACAGCAGCGCATAGAGGATGGCCGTGAGGCCCCAGCCAATTGCCCAACCGGACTGCACCATGCCGACCGCCTTGCCGCGGTCCTGGGCGCGGATCACCTCGCCGATCAACACCGCGCCGGCGGTCCACTCGCCACCGAAGCCAAAGCCCATCAGGGTTCGGGCAATCAGCAGTTGCTCGTAGTTCTGAGCGAAGCCACACAGGAAGGTGAAGAAGGCGAACCACAACACCGTCAGTTGCAGGGTACGCACACGGCCGATGCGGTCGGAGAGGATACCGGCCACCCAGCCTCCTGCAGCGGAGGCGATCAGCGTGCTGGTGTGGATCAAGCCGGCTTCGGTGGTAGTGAGCCCCCACAGCATGATCAGCGTAGGGATGACGAAACTGAGCATCTGCGTGTCCATGCCGTCCAGGCCATAGCCAATCTTGCAGCTCCAGAAAGTACGTCGTTGCTGTTTGTCGATGTCGCGGTACCAGGCGAAAGGCCCGGTCGAACGGAAGGAACTGACCTGCTGCTGCACGCCGGTGGGGTTCATGGATGCCTCGGCTTGTTGGTATTGTTTTATGGGGCGACATAAAGCGTCGCGGCCTGGGCGCCATTGTTCAGAGGCCGCCTCGCCTGCGTCCAACGAAAAAAACCGCCGGTCTGGAACAAGAAAAACTGATCATGAACCTTCGCTTCCTCGAAACCTTCGTCTGGGTCGCCCGGCTCAAGAGCTTCCGCCTGACGGCAGAAAAGCTGTTCACCACCCAGGCTTCGGTATCCAGCCGTATTGCCGCACTGGAGGCTGACCTGGGCGTGAAGCTGCTGCTGCGCGACTCCCGCGGCGTCAGCCTGACCCCGGAGGGCGGCAAGGTGCTGGAATACGCCGAACGCATGCTGGAAACCGCCAAGGCCATGAAGCAATCGCTGGACAGCGACCGGGCCAAGGTCGGGCGCATTCGCATCGGGGTGATGGACACTGTGATCCACACCTGGATGAGCGCACTGGTGGCGGAGTTGAGTGAGCGCTACCCGCAGGTGGAAATCGAGCTGGTGGCCGACACCGCGCTGAACTTGCGCGAGCAGTTGCAGAAGGGTTTTCTTGACGTGATTTTGCAGACCGACTTGCTACGCGAGCAATCGATCCGCAGCCTCGACCTGGCGCGCTACCCAATGGGCTGGGTGGTGGCCGCAGGCGCCCACCAGCACAGGGACTATGCGTCGCTGGCCGAACTTGGGCGCGAGCGCATCATCACCTTCTCGAAGAATTCACGGCCGCACCAGGAGGTACTGAGCTTGCTGCAGACTGCGGGGGCAGAGGCGCCGCGGTTGAATTGCGTGAACTCGGTGGCGGCGATTACCCGGCTGTTGCGCGACGGTTTTGGCATTGGCGCGCTACCGCCGGCGCTGGTGGATGCCGAGTTGGGCCGGGGCGAGCTGGTGCTGCTGGAAGGGTTGCAGCCGCCGCCGAGCCTGGAGCTGGTGGTGGCGTGGCAGACCGGGGTGGCGTTGGTAGATGAGGTGGTTGGGGTTTGCCGGCAGGTGCTGGAGCGTTATGCGCGGGATGTGGGTGGGCAGCGGATCGTGCTGGTCTGAACGACGGTCTCTGCCTATACCGGCCCTTTCGCGGGCTCGCCCGCTCCCGCCCGCCAGGCCTGTGATAATCCTGTGGGGCCGGGCAAGCCCGTGAAAGGGCCGGTACAGGTACAGCAGAACTTAGCGCCAGCTCTCTTTCACCGCCCTGCGCCGCCCGCCCAGGATCAGCCAGCCAATCCCCAGCAACAGGCTTTCGACCACAAACGCCAGCACAAAACCGGCACCAACCCCCCAGCCGATCGCCTCGGGCACCAGTAGAATCTGGTAGCTGTAGCCATTGAGGGTTTCTTCGCGCAACTGCGGGTCGGCCTGCACCAGCACATGCCACGTACGCTCGGCCCATGACCCTTGCAGCACCTGCCATTCATTTTCCAGCAGTTCGTTGCGGATCATCAGGCTTTCGATGCTGTTGGCGTCACTGATGAACACCGGGTCGTCGCTGCTGCGGTAGTGCTGCAGCAGCGCCTGCAAGTCGCCCTTGAAAAAGCGCTCGGCCGTTTGCCGGAACCCATCGAGCGCCTCGCGCGATTCGAACAAGTGCGCCTCGACCCGCTGGCTATAGTCCTTGACCAGCCCCGGGACCTGAATACCGGCCAGCAGACCGAAGGTGAACAACAGCAATCGAAGGTAACTTCTGAACATGCAGCCGTCCTTAGCTCTGGCCGTGCGCCACGCACTCGCCGTGCCGCCACAGGGCCCACTGACCCGGCGCGTAGCGGTGCCAGGACTCGTTCTCGGTCAGGGCCTCGGTGGCAATCACCGTGACCACGTCGTTGGGGGTAGTTTCGGTATGAAAATCGACGATCAGGTCGACATCCTTCAACCGTGCGGCACCAAATGGCGCACGGCGGGTAATGTGCACCAGCTTGGTCGAGCAAAAGCAGAACAGCCAGTCGCCGTCGCTGAGCATGCAGTTGAATACGCCCTGACCACGGTAGCCGGCACAGGCTTCGACCAGCACTGGCAGCAGCTGTTCCACCGGCACCGGTTCCGGGAAAGCGCTGCGGATGCGGTTGAGCAGGTCACAGAAGGCCGCTTCGCTGTCGGTGTCGCCCACTGGCCGGTAGAAACTGGCCAGGCCCTTGAAGTCACCCAGCTGGCCGTTGTGCGCGAAGCACCAGTTGCGGCCCCACATTTCCCGCACGAACGGGTGGGTATTGGACAAGCACACTCTGCCGACATTGGCCTGACGGATATGACCAATCACCACTTCGCTTTTGATCGGGTAGCGCTGCACGAGGTTGGCCACTTCCGACTCGCTGCTCGCAGCCGGGTCCTGGAATAGGCGCAGCCCGCGGCCTTCGTAAAAGCCTATCCCCCAGCCGTCACGGTGCGGGCCGGTACGCCCGCCCCGCTGCATCAGGCCGGTGAAGCTGAAAACGATGTCGGTAGGGACGTTGGCACTCATGCCCAGCAGTTCGCACATCGGAGTGTCTCCGTTTACAGGCGTGGTTCGACCCGGCCTGCGCCACGCGCAGCGGCTGGCGGCGAGTCGTCACGGTAACGGTCGCTGCGCTCGGCTGCCAGCGGCGCTTGGGCGCCGAGCTGATCATCCTCGGCCAGCTGACGCTTGGCAGCGGCTTCGGCCTGTTCACGGCGTGCGTGCGCGCGTTTTTCCAGCGGCCAGCGCAGCAGGACGAAGAGGAAGTACAGGCCGAAAGCGATCATGCCGTACATGACGAAGTCGGACACAGCGCGCCAAGCGTTGTTGCCGACCTTGAAGGCAACATCCAGCGCAGTGATGGCGATTGCCGGGGCGAAGCTGTCCTTGACCGGATCGACGATGGTCGGGGTCAGCAGCAGCACCGCCAGCACCACCCGTAGCGGTTCGCGCAGCCAGCGCCACATCCAGCCGGTGAGCTTGAAGCCCACCAGCAGGCACCCTAAGGCGGCCACTGCGTACAGGCCCCAGGCGAAGGTGTAGTCGTTCTCGGTCATGGTGTTCGTGCAAGCCAGGCAAAGAGTTGCCTATGATAAACACTTTTCAGGGCGCAGACAGTGTTTGCCCCAATCAAGAGATCTTCAATGCCAACCAAGCCCCAACCCCCGATTGCCCAAGCCAACCAGGCAACCGACCCGTATGCCTGGCTGCAACAGCGCGACACCCCAGAGGTCCTCGCCTACCTGCAAGCTGAAAACGCCTACCAGGAAGCCTGCCTGGCCGACCAGGCCCCGTTGCGTGAGCAACTGTTCGAAGAGATCAAGGGCCGCATCCTGGAGACCGACCTGTCACTGCCGGCGCCCTGGGGCCCCTACCTGTATTACACCCGTACCACCGCCGGCGACGAATACCCGCGTCACTACCGCTGCCCACGCCCGGCCGATGACTCGAACACCGTCGATGAACGCCAGGAGCAACTGCTGCTCGACCCCAACGCCCTGGCCAACGGCGGTTTCCTTTCCCTCGGCGCGTTCAGCATCAGCCCCGACCACCGCCTGCTGGCCTACAGCCTCGACACCAGCGGCGACGAAATCTATACCCTGTACGTCAAAGACCTGGCCAGTGGCAGTGTCACTACCCTGCCCTTCGACGACTGCGACGGTAGCCTGACCTGGGCCAACGACAGCCAGACGCTGTTCTTCGCTGAGCTGGACGACACCCACCGCCCATGGCGCCTGCGTCGCCACACCTTGGGTACCAACGCCGCGCAAACCGTGTTCGAAGAGCCGGACGGGCGTTTCTTCCTGCACTGCTACCGCACCAGTTCCGAGCGCCAGCTGGTACTGCTGCTGAACAGCAAGACCACCAGCGAGGCCTGGGTACTGGACGCCGAAACCCCGCAGGCGCCGTTCACCTGCCTGGCGCCGCGCGTCGAAGGCCACGAATACTTCCCCGACCATGGCCAGCTCGACGGCCAGTGGCGCTGGTTCATCCGTACCAACCAGGATGGCATCAACTTCGCCCTGTACCACGCGCCAGCCGCGCCAGTACCAAGCCGCGAACAGTGGCAGGTGCTGGTGGCGCACCGCGACGCGGTCATGCTCGAAGGCCTCAGCCTGAATAGCGGCGCCCTGACCCTGAGCCTGCGCGAAGGCGGCCTGCCGATCATCGAAGTGCGCCCGCAAGGTTTGCCGGCCTACCGCGTCGAGCTGCCAGACGCCGCCTACAGCCTGTACGTGCAGGACAGCCTGGAATTTGCCAGCACTCGCATACGCTTGCGCTACGAAGCGCTCAACCGCCCGGCCCAGGTGCGCCAACTGGCGTTGTCCACGGGCGACCAGGTGGTGCTCAAGCAAACCCCAGTGCTCGGTGCATTCGATGCCGATGATTATGTCAGTGAGCGCCTGTGGGCAACCGCAGCGGACGGCACCCAGGTGCCGATCAGCCTGGTACGCCGCCGCCAGGACCTGGGCAAGACCGTGCCGCTGTACCTGTACGGCTATGGCGCCTATGGCGAAAGCCTCGACCCTTGGTTCTCACATGCGCGCCTGAGCCTGCTGGAACGTGGCGTGGCCTTTGCCATCGCCCATGTGCGGGGTGGCGGTGAACTGGGGGAGGCCTGGTACCGCGCCGGCAAGCAGGAGCACAAGCACAACACCTTCAGCGACTTCATCGCCTGCGCCGAGCACCTGATCAGCCAGGGCGTGACGGCCGCCGACCGCCTGGCCATCAGTGGTGGCAGCGCTGGCGGCCTGCTGATCGGCGCGGTGCTCAACCTGCGCCCGGAGCTGTTCCGCTGCGCCATTGCCGAAGTGCCATTCGTCGACGTGCTCAACACCATGCTCGACCCGGAGCTGCCGCTGACCGTGACCGAGTACGACGAATGGGGCAACCCTGAGGAGCCGGAGGTGTATGAACGGATCAAGGCTTATGCGCCGTACGAGAATCTGAAAGCGCAGGCCTACCCGGCGATGCTGGTGGTGGCGGGCTACAACGACAGCCGCGTGCAGTATTGGGAAGCCGCCAAATGGGTGGCGAAGTTGCGCACGCTCAAGACCGACAGCAACCTGCTGCTGCTCAAGACCGAGATGGGGGCTGGGCATGGTGGGATGAGCGGGCGATACCAAGGGTTGAAAGATGTGGCGCTGGAGTATGCGTTCGTGTTTGGCGAGCTAGGTATTGCCTAAACCCAGGTTTAAGCACCCGCGCGGTTGGACTGTGGGAGCGGGCAAGCCCGCGAAGCCAACACCGTGGTGGATGGCACGGGCTTCGCCCGTGTTCGCGGGCAAGCCCGCTCCCACACCCGCCAGCTTCAGAAATTGAGCAAGACAGTTGCTCCAACATGATGACGGCGTGGGCCGCTCATGCTCAATCATTCTGGGCCGGCGGCTTCGGCGGCTCCGGCCGCAACCCGGGCAATGGCTGGTCCTTCGGCGGGCCGGGCACTGGCATCGGCGGCAACAACGGCGCCCCCGGCTGACTGTCATAAGCCTTGGGCGGTGTACTCGGGGTTATCTGCGGGTATGGCGTGGGCGTGGGCGTACCCGGTGCACCAGGCACTGGCGTATTGAGTCGAGGTGGCGTGCTGGCAGCTTCTGCCAGAGGCAGGCCAGCCATCAACAGCGCGGCGAGGATCGCGTGAAACATCAGCAACCTCCTGTCGGGAACCTTGCTACAGGCTACGCCTAAATCAACGCTTTCGCCTGTCCGCCTGACCTGCAAGCGCGCTAGACTCAATGGCATAACCGTCACCTGCCCGATCAGAACAAAGGAAACACCATGAGCTCCACCTCTTCTGCCGCCGCTACCGCGCGCCTCGACCGCATCCTGGCCGATGCCAAGCGCGACAAGGAAATGGGCTACCGCGACAAGGCCCTGAGAATGTACCCGCACGTGTGCGGCCGCTGCGCCCGCGAATTCGCCGGCAAGCGCCTGAGCGAGCTGACCGTGCATCACCGTGACCACAACCACGACAACAACCCTCAGGACGGCTCCAACTGGGAGCTGCTGTGCCTGTACTGCCACGACAACGAGCACTCGCGCTACACCGACCAGCAGTACTTCAGCGAAGGCTCCACCAGCACCCCGAGCATTGCCAAGGCTACGCACAACCCGTTTGCCGGGTTGGCGGGCATGCTGAAGAAAGACTGACCATCGATTCGCCCCCGCTGCTACCGGGCAGCCCGTATAATCGCGCTTTTTTCGCGAAGGGCCCCGGTACGTGGCAAACAAACGATACAGCTGCATCGGCCTGTTCAACCCCAAGTCGGCAGAAAACGTCGGCTCTGTGATGCGCGCCGCGGGCTGCTATGGCGTCAATTCGGTGTTCTACACGGGCAAACGCTATGAGCGCGCGCGTGACTTCGTCACCGACACCAAGCGCGTGCACTACGACATCCCGCTGATCGGCATCGACGACCTGCAGCGCATTATCCCGCTGGGCTGCACGCCAGTGGCGGTGGAACTGGTGGAGGGAGCACGGCCATTGCCGGACTACACCCATCCGGACCGGGCCATTTACATCTTCGGGCCAGAGGATGGCTCGTTGAGCGAAGAGGTGCGGGGATGGTGTGAGGAGACAATCTACATACCAACCGAGGGCTGCATGAACCTGGCGGCAACGGTGAATGTGGTGCTGTACGACCGCTTGGCCAAGGGGCTGAATACCCGCTCGGGTCCCAAGTTCAAATAAAAAGGCCGCCACTGCGGCGGCAGGATAGACCTGCCAACACAGGGCGACCGAGTGCTGAGCTCCGTCAGAACAGCACCGAAACCGGGCCGAACATTGCCTCGACAAACCATGGGTTGTCGCGATCAACGTTGCCGACGATGGTTGGCTGCACGCTCCCCATCCTCGGTTTCGCCCCGTGAACAATGCTGAGTTTCTGCTCGACGGTGTATTCCAGGTACGACTTGATACGCTTGAAATGCGACTTGCAGACGATGCCGCCCTGCCGATTGTCAGGCGCAGGGATGCCTAGTGCAGCACCTTGCTCTGCAGCACATCGGAACGCCGCCCCAGCACGTTCTCGCTGATCTGCACAAAGTCTTCGGTACTGACGCTGGGCAGGCGCATCAGCCCACGCACCACATCGTCCAACGAACGTTTGGCCTGGGTGTGAATACGGATTTCCTTGTCCAACGCCTGCAACAGCATCACGCCACGGGCCACCTGCGCCGGACTGGCGCGCTCACCCTTGAGCCGGTTGACCTTGGCGCCCTGCTTGCTCAGGCGCGCCTGCCAGACCTGGTAGCGGTCATCACTCATCCCGCCCGAGCGGCGTAGCAACTCGTTGGCGTAATAATCGGTCAGGCTTTCTACCAGCCAGTCACTGCCGTCACGCCCGTGAATCTGCGCGAACAGTTGCACCAGTTCGCGCAGCAACGGGCTATTGCCGTTTTCGCTGACCATGGGCCGGGCACTGTTCAGGTACAACGAGCCCTGCGCAGCCATAGCCCCTCGCCACATGCCGTCACGCGCCCCGACCAAAAGCAGCTTGGGCGGGTTACGCGGGAACACAGCTTGTAGTTGTGGCCAGACGAATGTGAGCAAGGTCAGGTTGTCCATGCGCCGCATGCCCTGCCCCACCGGTGCGGCCACGGTCACTTCGGTCTCGCCCAGGCGAGCGCGGCGGCTGCCCAGGTCGCCGGCAAGCATCCAGCCGGTCGGGCGATCGAACAGGCGCGACACGTTGTCGATGCGAAACTTCCCCTTGCCAATGCGCGGCCAGGACGTTTCGATGCTCTTCCAGCCCTCGGGCAGGTCGAAAGCCAGGCGCGCCACCAACTCGGTACCGTCCTGCTGGTCGAGGCGCGCAGGGGGTATCAACTGGTCGCCGAGGAACAGTGCCCAGTGCGGGGTGACGCGTGATGAATAGGCGCCGCTGGCCAGCTTCTGGTCCAGCTGCACGCGGTAGCTGAGGCTGGTCTTGCCGGCCGCTGGCTGCCATATGCCACGCTGCCCCTTCAGTTGCCATTGCCCATCAGCCTGGAAGCCGCTGTAAGCCCCGGCCTTGCTCAGGTCGAAGTCCAGGCTGCGCACTACGCTGCCTTCGGCCAATGTAACGCGCACTTCAGCCTGGCCACTGGCAGGCAGCAAGCGCACCTGGTAGTCGAGGTCGACCTTTTTCGCCCAGGCCGGCGAACTGGCCATCAGGCCCAACAGCAACAACAGCTGGCAACGCATACAGAAACTCCTTGTTTCCCCGGGGCAGCGGGTCGCGCCGGTCAGCTGGCGCGGAAGATCAGGTGGTCTTCCCAGTCGTCTTCGTGCACATCGTGTTCACTGAGCATACGCCCCGACTGTGAAATGCGCTGTTCATGGACCTGTTGGCGATCGCCACAGACCAGGTGATGCCAGGCCGGCAAGTCCTTGCCCTCACTGACCAGACGGTAACCACAGGTACTTGGCAGCCACTTGAACTGGTCGGCCTTGCCCGGGGTAAGCTGGATGCAGTCCGGCACTTGGGCGAAGCGGTTGGGGTAGTCACTGCACTGGCACGTATCCAGGTCCAGCAACTTGCAGGCGATGCGGGTGTAATAGACGCTGTTGTCGTCTTCGTCCTCGAGCTTTTGCAGGCAGCACAGGCCGCAGCCATCGCACAGCGACTCCCACTCTTGCTGGCTGAGTTGTTCGAGGGTCTTGCGCCGCCAGAACGGCGCGTTTTCAGCGATCATCACACGGGGTTCCTGCATTCATCTTGGGGGCCACAGCGCGCGGCGGCGCCAGTCTAGAGCCTGGCCTTCGGCAAAGCCAGACCGCTTGTCAGTCACGCCGGCACGCAGTGGTGCCGTTCAATCGCAGCCAGGCGCAACAGGCTTCGGCGCTATGGCACACCTTCGACACAGCCCATACATTTCAATAACCCCGGTCGAAGTCCACTTCTCCCCGCAACCCCTGCCCCGCTTCATAAGCCCGCACGTTCTCGACAAACAAACGCACCATCGCCCCCGGCGAGGTGGGCGCCGAGCTGTGCCCGGTCAGTAGCAAGCCCCAGGCGGTCCAGAACGGGTGTTGCTTGGGCAACGGCTCCTGGCGGCACACATCGATCACCGCACCGGCCAGATGCCCCGCCTTCAGCGCCTCAACCAGATCGGCATCGACCACCGCCACACCACGGCCGGCGTTGATGAACAAGGCCGAGGGCTGGAAGCACTTGAACAGCGCTGCGTCATACAGGTCATGGGTCGCCGGGGTATCGGGCAGCAGGTTCAGCACGTAATCGACCTGGCCGACCATGCGCGGCAGGTCGACCAGCGCCGCCACCTCGACGAACGGCGCCTGCTCACGGGCACTGCTGGCGACCCCGTAAAGCTCCACACCAAACGGCTGCAGGAACTCGGCCACACGCTGACCAATGTCGCCTACACCCACAATGAGTACCTTGCGCCCTTCCAGGCTGCGCCCCGGGTGGTCATCCCAACGCCGCTCGACCTGGCTGACCAGGCGCGCCAGCACCTCACGCTCATGGCCTAGCATATAGGTGAGCATGTACTCGGCCATCACTTGCCCGAAGATACCCACTGCCCGGCTCAGGCGGTAATCACGCGGCAGGCCATCGGCCAACAACGGCGTGATACCGGCCCAGGTCGACTGCATCCAGGCAGGCTTATGGCCTTGGCGCAGCAGACTTGCCAGCAAGTCCGGCTGGCCCAGCCACACTGGGCACTGCGGTGCCTGGCGGGCGAGTTCGGCAGAGTCGCCGCTGGTCAGAACTTCCACTTCAGGCGCGGCTGCGCGCAAAAGCTCGGCGTATCGAGCATGGTCATGCTCAGCAATCAGTACGCGCATGGTCAGACGGGGTCGTTACGGCGCAGCAGCTCTTCGGGCAGGTGCTCGATGTACTCATCTTCCAGCGGCGGCATCTGCAGGTGGTAACCTTGGCTTTCGAGGTTCTCCAGCACCTTGCTGATGTCCTCGCGGGCCAGCTTGCGCTCAGGGCTGAGCACCAGGTCGAAAGCGTGAACGGGGGTGCCGAAAAACGGCAGCAGGCCTTCAGGCACGCGCTCCAGGCCGTCAGCCTTGAGCACGTACAGGTACATTTCGTTCTTGCGTGGGCTCTTGTAGATCGAGCAAATGCGTTTCATCGGGTTTCTCCGGCACCTGCCAGGTTGTCCAGCAGGGCCTGGCCCATGCGCTCACGGCGCCAGCCGCGCAGCGAATCGGGCAGTTGATAAGGGCCATTGGGGTAACCGCTCTTGAGCAGCGCCTCCAGGGCTTTCTTGCGCAGCATCAGCTCGGGCGCAATCCCCAGGCGCTCGCCTTCGGCCTGGCCGATGGCACGCAACTGCTTGAGGAGGCCGGCAGCCTCGATCGGCAGCGGCTCGGGCAAGGGCGCTGGCCATTGCTCGGCAGGCAGGCTGGCGGCGCGCTTGATCAGCTGGATGAGGAACTCACCGTCCTGGCGAATGGTGCGCGGGTGCATCTCGTCGATCTTGGCCAAGGCCGACAGGTTGTTCGGCTGGCTCTTGGCCATGGGCCACAGCGAGTGCTCCTTGAGGATACGATTGCGCGGGACATCGCGGTTGCGCGCCTCGCGCTCGCGCCAGGCGCACAGCTCACGCAGCACTGCCAGTTGTTGAGGCGCCAGCTTCCAGGCCAGCTTGACGTCGCGATACAGGCTTTCGGGCTCGACTTCACGGCGCAACGCAGCCACCAGCTCGGCGCCGTCTTCCAGCACCCAGGCGTACTTGTCGTCACTCAGCCGCGGGCGCAGCACGGTGAACAGCTCGGCCAGGTGCACGGCATCTTCGGCAGCGTAGCTGACCTGGGTTTCCGAGAGCGGGCGTTGCAGCCAGTCAGAGCGGGTTTCGCCTTTGGGCAATTCGATGCCCAGCACTTCCTGCACCAGGCGCGAATAGCCCATGGAGAAGCCCAGGTTCAGGTAACCGGCGGCCAGCTGAGTGTCGAACAGCGGTTGAGGCAGCTTGCCGGTCAGGCGCAGCAGCACTTCAAGGTCTTCGCTGCAGGCGTGCAGCACCTTGACCACACCGCTGTCTTCCAGCAGGTCGGCCAAGGGTTGCCAGTTGCCGATCAGCAGCGGGTCGATCAGGAAGGCGCGTTGGCCGTCGCCGATCTGAATCAGCCCGGCTTTCGGGTAGAAGGTGTCGACCCGCATGAATTCGGTGTCGACGGCGACGAACGGCAACTGGTGCCAGTCGCGGCAGTGTTCGGCCAGGCTCTGGTCGTCACGGATCCAGTGAATTTCGATGGCCACAAGGCTCTCCCACTAACATTGGCGCGCAGTATATACGGCGCGGGCACTGCTGGTGAAACTGTCCAGCTTTTCGGGAGCAGTCCACCCTGTGGGAGCGGGCGCGCCCGCGAATGAAGGCAACACGGTGTATGGCCCGGGCTTCGCCCGGGTTCGCGGGCGTGCCCGCACAGGGCTTCAGCGCTTGGCCGCCAGCCAGGGCCGGCAACTGGCGAACATGTCCAGCGACTGCTGGTAGAGTTCGGTGTGTACCTGCAACAAGCCAAGCATCGAGTGGAACAGGTTGTCCTGGGACAGCGGGGCATCGCTGAGCCGGGCCAGGCAGTCGGTATCGACGCCGAAGTCCTCCTTGTAGCTGTCAGAGAACCAGGTCAGCAGCGGCACATGCTTCTGCGGCTCGGGAGCGATGGCGTACGGCGTACCGTGCAGGAACAGGTTGTACTCGCCCAGCGACTCGCCGTGGTCGGACAGGTAGATCATCGCCGTGTCGACCTTGTCTTGCTTGCTGCGCAGGATATCGATCAGCGAGGCCAGCACCTTGTCGGTGTAAGCAAGGGTGTTGTCGTACCCGTTGATGATTTCCTCCTTGCTGCACTGGTTCAACGCGTTGCTTTGGCAAACCGGGGTGAAGCGCTCGTCGTCACTGGGGTAGCGCTTGAAGTACTCGGGGCCGTGGCTACCCATCTGGTGCAGCACCAGCACGGTGTCCTTGTCGAGGTTGTCGATCAGCGCGTCCAGGCCTTGCAGCAGGATCTGATCATGGCATTCGCCATTGGCGCACAGCTGCGGATCCTTGAGGTTGCTGACATCGATGAACTGCACGCGATCGCAGGTGCCTTTGCAGCCCGACTGGTTGTCACGCCACTGCACGGCCAGGCCGGCACGCTGGAGAATGTCCAACAGCCCTTCACGGTTTTTCGCTACCCGGGCATCGTAGTCCCTGCGCTTCATGCCCGAGAACATGCAAGGCACCGAAACCGCCGTTTCCGTACCACACGAGTGCACGTCGGAAAACGCCAGCAGGCCCTGCTCCTTGGCGAGATTCGGCGTGGTATCGCGGTCATAGCCCAGCACGCCGAAATGGTCTGCCCGGGCACTTTCCCCGACCACCAGCACAGTCAGCGACTTGCGCTCATGTTTTTGCCAGGCCGCATCACGCTTGGCATCTTCGCCATAATGCTGGAACGGGCGCGAGGCCGTACCGACACGCTCGCTGACATAACCAATGGAAGCCCCGACGATATTGCTGGGGGTGAGCATCAGGCGCAGTTCATGGTGATTGCGAAACAGCGACGACAGCCCCTGATAATTGACCAACGCGACCGAGCCAATGGTCACTACACAGGCGCCACTGACCACCAACTTGCCCAGCAGCTCGCGGTGCCAGGGGCGGTAAGCGATCTTCGCCTTCCACAGCAGCACCGAAGGCAGCACACCCAGCAGCAGGATATATGCGGCAAACTTGAACGACATCAAGTCGCGCACTTCCGCAATATTGGTCTCGGCCATATTACGAAACATGCCGGTATCAATAAGTACGCCGTACTGGTTCATGAAGTAAGCCACGCCTGCGCCACTCATGAACAACACGATAAGTACCGGCTTCAATACATACCGGAATGCAAGTAACGTGAGGATCAGATTGAAGGCGAAGAGCATCAGCACGGCAAACGCCAGGCTTAGCCACAACCCCGACAGGCCGGCAGGAACCACCGCTTGCAGGTGCTCCCAGAGGAACATGTTGAAGCCGATCAGAAGGTAAAGACTGGCCAGCAGCGTGACCCATTCAGTCCGCAGGGATTTGAAGTTGAGCATCAGCGTTCGCAATCAAGAGTGATTTTCACCCCCCAGGCCAGAAGGCACCGTGGGAAAGTTGGGCGAACTCTAGAAAGGGCACCATCAAATTTTTGTGAAAAAGACGGTAACAATTTCGTGAAGGTGCGTCTTTTACAAATAATCTCAAAATCATTCAGCTGCCATTCAGCCTGGGCAGCCGCCACAAGCCTGCGCAAAGACAGCTATCCTCAGTGATCAGAGCCTTACCGACAACCCTGACAGAGGTGAAGAAATGCCAGTTCCGCATGATCTGCTCGCTGACCTGCACGTTACCGCTGATGCATTCCAGGCGCTCATTGACAAGGATCAGGACCTGCACAAACTGCACAAGGAGTACAACGCCAAGGACAAGGAGGTGGTCGCCGCCGAAGGCAACGGTACCAACGACGAGGCCGTCAACCGCCTGCGCAAGGAAAGGTTGCTGATCAAGGACAAGATCGAACGGATCATTCATCCGCCCAAATCCTGACAGGCATCTATTGAATCCGCCGGCCTCTTCGCGGGCAAGCCCGCTCCTACATTGAAACACGACACCTGCAGGAGCGGGCTTGACCGCGAAGAGGCCAGCAGCCCTTACACAGCAACCAGTGCTTTCAACGCCCCATCCAGGTCCTCGACCAGGTCACGGTAATCCTCGATACCTACCGACAACCGCAGCAGGTTCTCGCTGATACCCATCACCCCTTTCTGCTCCGGGCTCAGCGAGCAGTGCGACATGCTCCAGGAATGGTTGATCATGCTCTCCACCCCGCCCAGCGAGTCAGCCAGCACAAAAATCTGCAGTGCCTCTACCAGGCGGTTGAGCGCGGCGCGGTCGCCCTTGACCTTCATCGCCACCACTGCCCCGCCACTGCGCATCTGGCGTTTGCACAGTTCATGCTGTGGGTGGCTTTCCAGCCCCGGGTAATAGACCTGCTCGACCTGCGCGTGGCCTTCCAGGAAGCGCGCCACCTGCAGGGCATTGGCGCACTGGCGCTCCATGCGCACATCCAGGGTTTTCAGGCCGCGCAGGGCCAGGTAGCAGTCGAACGGCCCCTGCACCGCACCAATCGCCATGCTTATACGGCGCAGGCGGGCCAGCAGCGCGTCATTGGCTGCCACCACCACACCGCCGGTGAGGTCGGAGTGGCCACCGATGTACTTGCTGGCAGAGTGCATCACCAAGTCCACGCCCAAGGTGATCGGGCGCTGGTTCCACGGTGAGCAGAACGTGTTGTCGATACAGGTAAGAATTCCCCGCGCCCTGGCCAGGTCGCATACCGCCTTGATATCGACCAGGTGCAGCAACGGGTTGGTCGGCGATTCGATCCAGATCAGCTGGGTTTCCGGCTTGATCGCAGCCGCTACGGCTTCAAGGTCGTTGAGATCGACATAGGTGGTGGTCAGCCCCGAGGTGCGGCTGCGGTAATCTTCCATGATGCGGAATGTGCCACCGTAAACGCCGTTCATCACCACCACGTGGGCATCCTTGGGCAGCAGCTCAAGCACGGTTGCGGTGGCATTGACTCCCGAGGCGCAGGCCACAGCGCCCACGCCTTCTTCCAGGGCAGCGACACAGGTTTCGTAGGCATGCCGGGTGGGGTTGCCGACGCGGCTATAGGAATATTCCGGCTTGTCATCCAGGCTGCGCTTGGTGAACGAACTGGCGGTGACGATGGCCGGGAAAATGGCGTTATCGGCAACGCTGAACTGCTCGCCGGCGTGAATGGTACGGGTGGCGAAATTGCGCGGCTTGTCGGACATGGTCAGGCCCATTGGCAGAATGAAAGCTGCAACTATCGCACAACCCAAATCGTCTGGCCTTGGGGTAATCTGTGAAATATTTTTCTGCACGGCCAGCGCACGATATGGACAGTTTCGACCAGCACATTCTTACCCTGCTACAGCGTGATGCCTCGATCTCGCTGAAGGACCTGGCCGAGGCCGTCAACCTGTCCACCACACCGTGCTGGAAGCGGGTCAAGCGCCTGGAAGAAGACGGCTACATACTCGGCCGTGTCGCCCTGCTGGACCCCGAACGGCTGGGGCTGGGGCTTACTGTGTTCGTCCAGCTCAAGACCCAGCGCCACGACAGCGCCTGGCTGGAGCAGTTTGCCGCGACCGTCACCGGGTTCGAGGAAGTGATGGAGTGCTACCGCATGTCCGGCGACTGGGACTACATGCTGCGGGTGGTGGTGGGCGATATCGCGGCGTATGACCGGTTTTACAAAAAGCTGATTACCCGTACCGACGGGCTATCGAACATCACCTCCAGTTTTGCCATGGAGCAGATGAAGTACACCACGGCTTACCCGGTGAATCGCGCCTGACTGGTGCTGGATTCTTCGCGGGTAA